>NZ_JBHTRF010000008.1:0-169737 GCF_042796115.1 Kitasatospora sp. NPDC056446
CCCAGCCTTGGGGGTGCGCCCCCCGCCCGCGGGGGGGGGCGGGGGGGCCCCCCCGTCGGTCCGCGCCGCCGGGGGGGGGGGCGGGCCGGGCCCCGCGCGGGCCGCCGGGGGTACCACCGGCGGCGACGGCACCGGCGGCAACACCGACGACGGCACCACCGACCGCCCGGCGCTGATCCCGCCCTGGCCGACAGCCACCCGCCACCGCACCCCGCCGCCGCCGCACAGGTCAGCCGCATCGGGCACATCAGGCACACCGGATACACCGGATACACCGGACACGTCGGCCCCACCGGCCGGCGCCGACCGGCACGCCCACTGGCGCGACGCCGCCCGGGTGCCGCCCGGCCGAGAGCCCGCCGAGCTCGGCTTCTGCGTTTCGGGCGGCGGCATCCGCTCGGCCTGCGTCACGCTCGGCGCGCTCCAGTCGCTGCGGCCCTGGCTGAAACGGGCCCGCTACCTGGTCTCCGTCTCCGGCGGCGGCTACACCGTCGGCGCGCTCCAGCTCGCGCTCAGCGACTCCGCGCCCGACAGCCCGGTGCACGCCGTCTCGGGCCTGACGGCCGACACCGTGATGGAGCCCGGCTCCCCGGAGGAGGACCACCTCCGCAGGCACGGCAAGTACATCGCCGACGGCGCCGGCGAGTGGCTGGTCGCCCTCGGGACACTGCTGCGCGGCGTGCTGTCCGCCCTCACCCTGCTGCTGGCCGCCGTCCTGACGCTCGGCCTCGGCCTCAGCCGCTTCTACCACGCCGTCCCGCTCACCGACCTGGACCGGCTGGCGGCGGCCGGCCTGCGCCACGCGGGCGCCGTCCCGGGGCCGCTGGAGTTCCGCCCGGCCGCGCTCGCCGCCCTCGGCGCGCTGCTGGCGGCAGCCACCGGGTGCCGGCTGCTGTGGCTGCTGGCCTTCCCCTCCCTCGGCTGGCAGGCGCTGCTGCCGCGCGCCCTCCGCCGGCTCAACCTCACCGCACTCGGGCTGGCCGGCCTGTCGGCCCTCGGGGTGCTGGCCGTCCCGGGGCTGGCCTGGGGCGCGGTCCGGCTCCAGCAGGCACTGGCGGCGGGCCCTCGGCTGACCGGCGCCGGGCTCAGCCTGACGGTCGGGCTCAGCTACCTCGCGCTGCTGCTCGGCATACTCTGGCGCGACCGCCGGACGATCGGCCACGGCACGGCCGGGCCGGCCGGGGCGCTGCGCGGTCCCGGCCGGATCGGCGGCGGCCGTACCGCCGGCCTCCCCCAGTCCGTGGTGGTGTGGGCGGCCCTGCTGACGCTGGCGGCGGGCGCGCTGCTGGCCCTCGGCTGGGCGGTCGCCACCGGCTGGGCCTGGCCGACGGCCGTCCAGGTGCTGCTGCCGCTGCTGCTCGGCGCGGTCGGGCTGAACCTCGACCAGACCTGGATGAGCCTGCACCCGTTCTACCGGCTCCGGCTGGCCTCCGCGTTCGCGGTCCGCCGGGCCACCGAGGGCGGCCGGTCGACGGCCCGCCCGTACCACTTCTTCCAGGAGCAGACCCGGCTGAGCCACTACGGTGCCCGGCACCCCGACTTCCCGCAGGTGATCTTCTCGGCGGCGGCCAACCTGTCCGGCAACTCCCGCACCCCGCCGGGCCGTCGGGCGGTCTCCTTCGCGCTCTCGTACGACTACGTGGGCGGTCCGGACGTGGGGTACGCGCGCACCGACCTGCTGGAGCGGCGCACCCGGCGGCACATCGCCCGGGACCTCACCGTCCAGTCGGCGATGGCCGTCTCCGGGGCCGCCTTCTCCTCCGCGATGGGGCGCAACTCCCGCGTCTACCAGAGGCTGTTCGCGGTGACCAACGCACGCCTGGGGACGTGGCTGCCCAACCCCGCGGTGCTCGGCCCGGACTGGTCCGGCACCCTGGACTGGCGCCGCCCCGCGCAGCCCGCCGTCCGCCGGCTCCCGTACCAACTGCGCGAACTGACAGGCCGGTTCCCGGCGGACGACCGCTTCCTCCTCACCACCGACGGCGGCCACTACGAGAACCTCGGGCTGGTCGAGCTGCTGCGGCACCGGGTCCGCACCGCCGTCTGCGTCGACTCCAGCAGCGACCCTGGCTTCCCCGCCGCCCTCGCCGCCGCGATCACCCTGGCCCGCGAGGAGCTGGGCGTGGAGATCACCCTGCACCGGCCGGAGCTGCTACTGCCGGGCAGCGCTGCCGCCGAGCGGCCGTCCGAGCCGGGCGGCCACGACGAGGCCGGCGACGGCACGGGCGAAACGCCGCCCGCGCCGCTGCACGGGCTCGCGGCCCAGCTGTCCGCCCGGCTCTCGGCCCGGGCGGTCATCACCGGCGACATCCGCTACCCGGACCTGGCCGACGGCACGCCCGAGGCGGACCGGCACGGCAGGCTGGTCGTCCTCAAGTCGCTGCTCACCCCGGACCAACCGTACGAACTGCACGCCTACGCGATGGAGAACCGGGCCTTCCCGAACGACCGCACCAGCGACCAGTGGTTCGACCACCAGCAGTTCGACGCCTACCAGAGCCTCGGCCGCTACCTGGGCGACCAGGCCGCGCCGGTGATCGAGGAGGCCATGGCAGACATGGCGGCCATGGCGACGGGAGCCGCCGCCCCGGTGCCCGCCCAGCCCTGCGGCGGCGCCGCACCGTCCGCCTCCGCCCCCGCTCCTCCGGCACCGCGCCGCCCGGCCGAGGGGTAGCACGGCCGGGGCGGTCGGACGGGCAGCGGGCGGGCAGCGGCCGAGCCGCCCGCACCGGCCGCGCCGCAGCAGGCCACCGGCGCTCCAGCAGCGGTGCAGCGGCGCCCGCGCCCCGGTGGACCGGCTTGACTTCGTCCGGTTCGCTCGGGAAAGATCCGGCGCATGGACTCCGGCACCGCACTGGTCTGCCGCCTGCACGTCGATCTGCGACGCCAGGCGAGTTCCATCTGTGCCTGTTGACCCTGTACTCCCCCGCCGGTCCCGCCCTGTGACGCCTGCCAGGTCCCGCGCCGCGCACCCGCACCCGCAGTTCTGACTCCCGCCCCTCCCCGGCACATTCGTGCGTACCGGACCGCCCAGTCGGCCCGCGCCCGCCCACCGCCGCCGGAGCCCGGGCACACCCTGCCGACGTTCCCGCGCACCCGAGGACGCCTTGATGAGCCTGAACACGAGCCTGGACCCCGCTCCCGACTCCCCGACCGCCGCCCCTGCCGCGGCGGAGACCCGAGCGCCGCTCACCCCCAGCACCCTGCGGGCCCTCGTCCGCGAGCTGGCCGAGCGGCCCGACCAGTGGATCCACCACGTCCGCCTCTCCACCGAGGAGCGCTGGTACCGGCGCCTGGTGGCCGAGGACGACCACGAGGTGTGGCTGATCAGCTGGCTGCCCGGCCAGTCCACCGGTTTCCACGACCACGGCGGTTCGCGCGGCGCGTTCACCGTCGCCCTCGGCGAGCTGGAGGAGCTGTCCCTCGGCGGCCCGGACCAGGGGCTGCTGATCCGCCGGGTCCCGGCGGGCACCACCCGGGCCTTCGGCCCCGAGTACGTGCACGACGTGCGCAATACCGCGGTGGGGCCCGCCGTCACCCTGCACGCCTACTCGCCCCCGCTGAGCTCGATGGCGCACTACGACCTGCGGGCCGGCGGGCTCGTCCGCACCTCTGAGGAAGGACCGGAGCAATGGTGACCACGATCGACGACCTGGTGGAGCGGGCCCGGGAGGGCGTCCACCGCCCGCGCGCCCGGGAGGCGTACCAGGCCCAGCTGGACGGCGCGCTGCTGGTGGACATCCGTCCGGCGGCGCAGCGGGCGGCCGAGGGCGAGATCCCGGGCTCGCTCATCATCGAGCGCAACGTGCTGGAGTGGCGGCTCGACCCGACCGGGAGCCACCGGATCCCGGAGGCCTCGGGCTACGACATCGAGGTGATCGTGGTCTGCTCCGAGGGCTACGCCTCCAGCCTGGCCGCCGCCTCGCTCCGCGAGCTGGGCCTGCACCGGTCGACCGATCTGGACGGCGGTTTCGTCGGCTGGGCGGCCTCCGGCCTGCCGACCCGTTAGGGCGGCTGAACCGGGCCCGTCGGCAGCGCCTCCCGGTCGCTGCGGCAGCGCCTTCCCCGGCCGCTGCCGCACGGCCTGCGGGGCCGGCTGCCACGGGTCCCTGCCTGCTCCCACGGCACGCGCCGGGGGGTAAATCACAGACAGGAGATCATGCAGGTCATAGTCTGATCAGAGTTTCCGCCGGTCCGAACCTGGGCAGCCACGCGGGCGGAAGAACGCCCGGGCGGGCGGTACGAGGAGCGCGACACGCGCGACGAGCACCGGCCCGCACCGCCGTTCGTCGACGATCCGCCATCAACCGAACGACCGACCGACCCAGGCGCCGCCTCCACCGGGCGCCCTGACGAGGAAACACCCCGTGATCAGATTCGAGGGCGCCGGAAAGCGCCACCCCGACGGCACCATCGCCGTCGAGGGCCTGGACCTTGAGGTCCCGACCGGTCGGATAACCGTCCTGGTCGGACCATCCGGCTGTGGCAAGACCACCCTGCTGCGCATGGTCAACCGGATGGTCGAGCCCACCTCGGGCCGGGTGCTGCTGGACGGCACCGACGTCGCGAAGCTGGAGCCCGCCAAGCTGCGCCGCGGCATCGGGTACGTGATCCAGCAGGCCGGGCTCTTCCCGCACCGCAGGGTCATCGACAACATCGCCACCGTCCCCCTCCTGCTCGGCTGGGACCGCAAGAAGGCCCGCGCCCGGGCCGCCGAACTGCTCGAACTGGTCGGGCTGGCGCCCGAGACCGCCAAGCGGTACCCGTTCCAGCTGTCCGGCGGCCAGCAGCAGCGGGTCGGCGTGGCACGCGCCCTGGCCGCCGACCCGCCGGTCCTGCTGATGGACGAACCGTTCAGCGCCGTCGACCCGGTGGTACGCGCCGGGCTCCAGGACGAGCTGCTTCGACTCCAGTCCGAGTTGCACAAGACGGTGCTGTTCGTCACCCATGACATCGAGGAGGCCGTCCGGCTCGGCGACCAGGTGGTGGTGCTGCGCGAGCACGGCCGGATCGCCCAGCTGGCCGACCCGCACACACTGCTCACCACCCCCGCCGACGACGGTGTGGCCGCCTTCCTCGGCCGTGACCGCGGTCTGCGCGGCCTCGGGCTGCGCCCCGCGAGCACCGTCACGCTGCGCCCGGTGAGCGACGGACTCACGTACGGCGGGTGGGAGTTGGCCCTGGACGACGAGCGCCGCCCGATCGGCTGGATCGACCGCGACGCCGTCGCCGCCGAGCTGCACCAGGCCGCCGCCTTCCGGCCGGACACCGACACCCTGCGCACCGCGCTGGACGCCGCCGTGCTGTCCCCGTCCGGAGTCGCGGTCGCCCTGGACGCCGACGGCCGGGCGACCGGAACCGCCAGCCGGGAGGCCGTCCTCACCGCGCTCCGGCCCGAGGCCGCCGGACGCGTCAGCACCACCAAGGCAGTCCCCGCCAAGGCCGCCCCCACCGGGGAGGACACCGCCGGGGAGGACACCGCCGAAGACGACACCGCCGGAGACGGCACCGGCGAGGCGGACAGCACGGGCGGAACGGCCGGAACGGGCGGAGCCGACGGTGGACGATGAACCGATCGTCCGCTGGTACTGGATCGGCGACCACCTCGGCTACCTCGGCCACCTGCTCGCCGACCACGCCGTGATCGCCCTCGTCCCCGTGCTCATCGGCCTGCTGCTGGCCGTCCCGCTCGGCCTGGCCTGCGCCCGCTTCCCCCGGCTGTACCAGCCGCTGTCCGCCGTCTTCAACATCGTCTACGCGCTGCCCTCGCTGGCCGTGTTCGTGGTGCTGATCCCGTACACCGGGCTCGCCACCCAGGCGACGGTGATGATCCCGCTCACCTTCTACGCCCTCGCCGTCCTGCTGCCGACCACCGTGGACGGGCTGCGCGCCGTCCCGGACGCCGTCCGGCAGGCAGCGACCGCGATGGGGTACGGGCCGTGGCACCGGCTGACCTCGGTGGAACTGCCGGCCGCCGTCCCGTACCTGATCGCCGGCCTGCGGGTCGCCGCGGTGTCCAGCATCTCGCTGGCGAGCGTCGGGGCGCTGGTCGGCCGCGGCGGGCTCGGGTACCTGTTCATCGACGGCTTCCAGCGCACCTTCCCGACCCCGATCGTCGCCGGCATCGCGCTGATCGCCGTCCTCGCACTGGCCGTGGACCTGCTGCTGGTGGGCGCCCGACGGGTGCTGGCACCGTGGGCGGTCCGGGAGAAGGGGGCGGGCTCGTGAACTGGCTGACCTGGCTGAGCGACTTCTTCACCGCGCCCGACCACCGCAGCGGCCCGGACTCGATCGTGCACCGCGTCTCCGAGCACCTGCTGCTCTCCGGGGAGGCCCTGTTCTACGCGGCGCTGCTCGCCGTCCCGCTCGGGCTGCTGATCGGCTACACCGGGCGCGGCGTCACCGTGGTGACCATGTTCGCCGGCGCCGCCCGCGCCCTGCCCACCCTCGGGCTGGTGACGCTGGCGGTGCTGCTCGCCGGGGTCGGCGACACCGCCGTCCTGATCCCGCTGGTCGCGCTCGCCGCACCGCCGCTGCTGGTGGCCGCCGTCGAGGGGGTGCGCGGCACCGACCCGGATGTCCGGGACGCCGCACGCGGCATCGGCCTGACGCATCCGCAGGTGCTCCGGCAGGTCTGCCTGCCCTCGGCGGCGCCGACCCTGCTGGCGGGCTTCCGCACCGCGACCGTCCAGGTGATCGCGACCGCCACGGTGGCCGCCTACGTCGGGCTGGGCGGGCTCGGCCGCTACGTCATCGACGGGCTGGCGACCCGCAAGTACGCCGTGACCGTCGGCGGCGCGCTGCTGGTGGTGCTGCTCGCGGTCGGGGCCCAGCTGTTCTTCTCCCTGCTCGCCCGGTTCGCGCTCCCGCCGGGCGTGCGCGCCCAGCACCGGGCCCGCTGAACCCCCTTCCCCTTCTCCTGTCCGAACCTCCTCTCCCCATCCTCTCCGGAAGGACAACTGTCACCATGTCGACAACGAAGCGAAGCCGCCGTGCCCTCGTCCTCGGTACGCTCACCGCGCTCGCCTTCGGCGCCACCGCCTGCGGCTCGTCCGGCGGCGACCCGCTCGGCGGGGGTTCGAGCGCGTCGGCGTCATCAGGAAGCTCAGCCGGCGCCGGTAGTACCGGCGGCGGCTCCGGGTCGACGGTCGTCATCGGCTCGGCGAACTTCCCGGAGAACGTCCTGCTCGGCTCGATCTACTCGCAGGCCCTCAAGGCCAAGGGCGTCAAGGTCGAGGAGAAGTTCAACATCGGCAGCCGCGAGGTGCTGTACGGGCAGCTGCAGAGCGGCAACCTGACCGTCCTGCCCGAGTACAACGGCGCCCTGCTCGCCTACCTGGACGCCAAGTCCACCGCCGTCACCACCCAGGACGTGAACGCGGCGCTCGCCACGACGCTGCCCGCCGCGCTGGGGATCCTCGACTCCTCGCCCGCCGAGGACAAGGACTCGCTCAGCGTCACCCAGGAGAGCGCCGACAAGTACGGCCTCAAGAGCATCTCCGACCTGGCCGCCAAGGCCGGCGAGTTCGCCATCGGCGGCCCGCCGGAGTTCAAGTCCCGCCGCGAGCAGCAGTTCAAGGACGTCTACGGGCTGACCTTCAAGGAGTGGAAGCCCACCGCCGACACCACCGCGAACGCGCTCAAGGACGGCAGCATCCAGGTCGGCAACGTGTTCACCACCGACCCGAAGATCGTCCAGTACAAGCTCGTCCCGCTGGCCGACCCGAAGAACGTCTTCGGCGCGCAGAACATCACCCCGCTGGTCAACAAGGCGGGCGTGGACGCCACGGCGACGGCCGCGCTCAACGCGGTGTCGGCCAAGCTGGACACGGCCGGGCTGACCGGGCTGATGAAGCGCGTCGCGGTGGACAAGGAGGACCCGTCGGCGGTGGCCAAGGACTGGCTGAAGTCCAACGGTCTCGGCTGACGGGCCGACCGACCGGCGCGACGGCCTGACGGGCCGGCCCTGCCGGTACGGACGAACTGACGGCGAGGCGGCGTGACGGCCCCGCCGGCACGACAACGCGACGGCGGCCCGGGGAACTCCTCCCGGGCCGCCGTCGCGTCGTGTCCGGGGTGCTCCCGGGCACCGGCCGGGGGCGGTCCGGAGGACCTCCCGGGGACCTTCCCTTCTACGCCGCGAACATGACAGTGTGGGCGCCATGCGCACTCGTCTCCTCGCCGCCACCCTCACGGCACTCGCCGCGGTGAGCCTCGCTGCCTGCTCCGGGTCGGACTCGGACAAGGCCACCACCGCGGCCGGATCCCCCACCCCCACCGTGGCCTCGACCACCGCGTCCGGTGACGCCGCCGCGACGCCCGCGGCCCCGACGCCTGCGACCCCCGCGCCCGGCACGGACGCCCCGACAGCCACTCCCACGGCCGACGGCGCCACGGGCGCGCCCGCCCCCGACGCCTCGGGAGCCCCCGCGCCGGCCAAGCCCGCCCCGCCCGCCGACGCCGGACTGCCCGCCAAGCCGGACACCGGCCTGACCGCCAAGGTGGTCGCCGCGCTCGACGCGATCGACCCGGCGATCGTCGGCGGCAAGCCCGACCAGGCCGTGGACCGGGCCCGTAACCAGTGCCAGTCGATGTACCAGTTCCCCAAGGACAAGGGGAAGCTGGTCGAGCTGGCCAACCAGCGCTTCACCTCGCCCGACCACCCGCAGGGCTTCGGGCCGGACACCGCCGCCAAGATCAACGACGCGCTGCGCACCACACTCTGCCCGCCCCGCTGACCCTGATCCACCGAACCGCCGAACCGCCGAACCGCTTCGGGCGACCCCGCTCGCCCGGCCCGCTCGCGGCGCCCGCGCCGCGAACGCCCCGAACCGCCCGGTGTCCTGAGCGCCGGGCCGCCGTGGCCGCGCCCCCACCGGGTGCGCGGCCACGGTCATTTTTTGCCCTCCGAGGCCCCGCCCGGAAGCCCGGCAACCGCCACCCTCCACGCGCACCGGCGCCCTTCCGGCACGTTCTCCGCGACCACCCCCGCCCGGTCGCCGATCCGCCCGCCTTCGGCTGCCCGGGCCGTCCGGTGACGAACTGTTAGGACTCTTGACAGACCAGTGGTCTAGTCCAAACATAAGCATGTCGATCCGACCGGGATGCACTGTGGGGGTGTGACCACCGGCGGCTGAGGCATCGCCCTGCCCTGCTCCGCTCCACCCCCGCTCCCTACGGTGCGCGCACTGCGCCGCACCGCCGTCCGCGTCCGCGCGAGTCGGCGGGCTGCCGCGTGCCCGCACCCGATCCGCACCTCCCGTTCCACCCCGCACTCCACCCGATCCCGCTCCCCCGGGACCGGGCCCGCCCGGCCGACCCCACACGGCTGCCGCGCCCCGGAGTGCACGCACCTCCCCAACGTCCTGCCCCACCAAGTCTGTTGGAGAATCCATGCGTCTTCGCAGAACGATCCAGGCCGCGCTGACGGCCTGCGCCACGCTGGCCGCCTCGGCCGGCCTGGTCGCCGCCGGCACCAGCACCGCCGAGGCCGCCACCCCGCTCCCCAGCCGGGTCTTCGCCCCCTACTTCGAGGCCTGGACCGGCCAGAGCCCGGCCCAGCTGGCCGCGCAGTCCGGCGCCAAGCACCTGACCATGGCGTTCCTCCAGGCCGCCACCAAGGGCTCGTGCACGCCGTACTGGAACGGCGACTCGTCCATGCCGGTCGCCTCCTCGACCTTCGGCGCCGACATCGCCACCATCCGCGCCAACGGCGGGGACGTGATCCCCTCCTTCGGCGGCTACACCGCCGACAACACGGGCACCGAACTGGCCGACAGCTGCACCGACGTCAACCAGATCGCGACCGCTTTCGAGAACGTCATCACGACTTACGACATCAGCCGGATCGACCTCGACATCGAGGACAACTCGCTGACCAACACCGCCGGCATCGACCGCCGCAACAAGGCGATCAAGCTCGTGCAGGACTGGGCCGCCACCAAGGGCCGCACCATCCAGTTCTCGTACACCCTGCCGACCACCACCAGCGGGCTCGCCGACAGCGGCCTCGCGGTGCTGCGCAACGCGGTCAGCAACAACGCGCGGATCGACGTCGTCAACATGATGACCTTCGACTACTACGACAACGCCACCCACGACATGGCGGCGGACACCCAGACCTCCGCGCAGGGCCTCTACAACCAGCTCGCCAGGCTCTACCCGTCCAAGACCCCCGCCCAGCTGTGGGGTTCGATCGGGATCACCGAGATGGTCGGTGTCGACGACTTCGGCCCGGCCGAGACCTTCACCCTGGCCAACGCCACCACCGTGTACAACTGGGCGGTGTCCAAGGGCATCAACACGCTGTCCTTCTGGGCCCTCCAGCGCGACAACGGCGGCTGCCCGGGCACCAAGGGCAACGACAACTGCTCCGGGATCGCCCAGAACACCTGGGACTTCACCCACATCTTCGCGCCCTTCACCAGCGGCTCGACGGTGAGCAACGACTTCTCGCTCTCCGCCACCCCGAACTCCGGTACGGTCACGGCCGGTTCGTCGACCTCGGCGACCATCGCGACCGCCGTGACGGCGGGCTCGGCGCAGAGCGTCAACCTGACGGTCAGCGGCGCGCCGGCCGGCGTCACCGCCACCGTCACCCCCGGCAGCGTCACCGCCGGCAACAGCGCCACGCTCAACATCACCACCACCTCGTCGGTGGCGCCCGGGAGTTACCCGATCACGGTCACCGGCACGGCGGCCTCCGGCAGCCACACCGGCGTCTTCACGCTGAACGTCACCGGCACCCAGCCGGGCAATGACTTCTCGGTCGCGGTGAACCCGAACTCGGGTACCGTGGCGGCCGGTTCGTCCGCCTCCGCGGCCGTCGCGACGGCCGTCACCACCGGCTCGGCGCAGAGCGTCAACCTCACGGTCAGCGGCGCCCCGGTCGGCGTCACCGCCACCGTCACCCCCGGCAGCGTCACCGCCGGCAGCAGCGCCACGCTCAACATCACCACCACCTCGGCCGCGGCCGCGGGCACCTACCCGCTGACCGTGACCGCCACCGCGCCGTCCGGCACCCACACCGCGACCTACTCGCTGACCGTCACCGGGACCACCCCGACGACCGGCCTGGCCAACGGTGACCTGGAGACCGGCAGCCTCGCCCCCTGGGCCTGCCAGAGCGGCGGCGCCGTGGTCTCCACCCCGGTCCACTCCGGCAGCTACGCCCTCCAGGCCGCGGCCACCGCGGGCCAGACCGGCGAGTGCTCGCAGACCGTCACGCTGAAGCCCAACACCGGCTACACGCTCAGCGGCTGGGTGCAGGGCAACTACGCCTACCTCGGCGTCAGCGGCGGTGCCACCGCCAGCACCTGGACCAACGCCTCCGGCTGGACGAAGCTGTCCGCCCCCTTCACCACCGGCGCCTCCGGCACCGTCACCGTGTACCTGCACGGCTGGTACGGCCAGGGCAACGTGTTCGGGGACGACTTCTCGATCGCGTGACGGACGACAGCCGGCGAATGACGGCTGAATGACAGCTGACGAGTGACAGCCAGCGAATGACGGATAACAGCTGACAGATTTCATCATCTGTCAGCTGTTATCCGTTTTCCGTCTCAGCCACCCGTCGCGGCCCGCATCCGGGCCGGTCGGCACAACGCCAGGTACGCGGACGTCGCCAGCACTCCGCAGGCCAGCACCACCAGCGCCAGCAGCACCGCGGACGGCCGACCGCCCAGGCTGCTCAACGGGGCGACCACCGCGCCGACCAGGAAGTTGCCCGTCCCGAGCAGCGCGGACGCCGTACCCGCCACCTGCGGCTCGACGAGACCGAGCGCCTGCGCGGCGGTGTTCGGCAGGACCACCCCCAGGCTCCCCATCATCACGAACAGCGGCGGGCAGAACCCGACCAGCCCGAAGTCCCACACCGTCGTCAGCAGCACCAGCGCCACCCCGGCGACGACCGCCGCCGCGAGCCCGCCCAGCATCAGCGCACGCGGGGTGAAGCGCGGCGCGAGCAGCCGCCCGTTCACCTGCGTCATCACCACGATCGCCACCGAGTTCAGCCCGAACAGCAGGCTGTAGGTCTGCGGCGAGACCTGGTACACGTGCTGCAGCACCGTCGACGACCCGCTGATGTAGCCGAACAGCGCGCCGAAGGCGAGGGAACTGGTCAGCGCCAGCCCGAGGAACGGCAGGTTGCGCAGCAGCCGTCCCATCGTCCGCAGGGTCGCGCCCACCCCGCCGCCTTCCCGGGCCTCCGGCGGCAGCGACTCGCGCAGCGCGCCGAACGCGGCCAGGACGAGCAGCAGACCGAGCGCCGTGAGCACGCCGAAGGTCCCGCGCCAGGAGGTGAACCGCATCAGCTGCGCCCCGATGATCGGGGCGAGGATCGGCGCCAGCCCCGATATCAGGGCGATCGAGGCGAGGAAGCGCAGCAGAGCGTTGCCCTGGAAGCGGTCCCGGGCGACCGCCCGGCCGATCACCAGCCCCGCCGAGCCGGCCGCGCCCTGGACGAAGCGGGCGGCGATCAGCACCGACAGGTTCGGCGCGAACACGCACACCAGGCTGGCCAGGGTGTAGACGACGAGCCCGACCAGCAGCGGCGGCCGGCGGCCGAAGCGGTCGCTGAGCGGCCCGAAGAGCAGCTGCCCGGCCGCGACCCCGAACATGGAGAAGGTCAGGGTGAGCTGGACGGCGGCCGGTTCGGCGGCCAGGTCGTCGGCGATCGCGGGCAGGCCCGGGAGGTAGAGGTCCGTGGTGAGCGGACCGAGCGCGGTGAGGCCGCCCAGGACGGCGATCGTGGCCAGGCCGGTGGCGGCCCGGCCGGTCCCGGCCTGGCCGTCGGCGGGCGCGGCGACGGGCACGGCGGCGGGTGCGGTGGTGGATGCGGCGGCGGCAGCGGTCGACATGTCGTCGGCGGGGCCGACGGTCGGGCCGGGCATGGCTCTCCTAACGGACGGGGTGACGAGGGGTTCGTTCGCGCTCCGTCCTATCGCAGGCCGGTCCGGTTACGACAGCAGGGGGTGCGCCTGAATCCGGGCGACGCACACGCACGACATCCGTTCGCGTGCCGATGGCCCTTGCGGGACGGCACCCGGTGTCGGCCCGTGCGCGCACGACAACGGCCCGCCGACACCTTACGGTGCCCGGCGGGCCGTTCCGTCGTCCGGCTGCTCCGCGGTCGGAGCGGCTGCCCCCTGCGCGGGGACGCCGAGCCGCGGTCAGCGGGATCCGTGCTTGGTGACGTGCTCGGCGCGCAGCGCGGCCTGCACCGCCGCGCCGTCCTGCCAGGCGAAGAGCTGGTTGCCGGTCAGCGTCACGTTGTAGTGCCCGCAGGTGCCGGTGACCTTGGTGGTGACGTTCTCCGGGAACCAGCCCGCCTTGAGCGACATCGGCACCGGGTGCGCGGCCTTGCCCGGCAGACCGGCGGTGCAGCCGACGGGCAGGCGCCCCTCCGGGAGGGTGGCGCGCAGCAGGCGGTCGTCGCCCGTGGTGGACATCAGGTACTGGACGCCCGAGGCGTTGTCGGGCAGCCAGGTGGGCATCGAGCGGCGGTCGGCCTTGGCCTGGGTGCCGGTGTCGTAGGAGGCCTGCACCTGATGGCGCTCGTCGTACCAGTCGGACAGCCGCGGGCCGATTGCCACGGCCGCCACGGCGACGGCCATGCCGGTACCCGCGACTCCCAGCGCGACCTTGCTCACGATGCCCTTCATTCCCGACTGCCCTCTCCGTGTCCGCTACCGCTCGCCGGCCGCCGCTTGCCCCGGCCGGCCCGGGCGGCTCGGTCCGCCGCCCGGTGTAACCATGGTGGCCCGCGCCGACCCGGCGGAGCGTCACCACCAGGTCGCGATCTTCTCTCCGACCCACGGGGTACCGTCTCCACCTTCCGGCGTATGCCGCTCGGCGGAGGCCGGGGTTCCGGTGAGCCGGAGCCCCGGATCCCGGGAGACCACCGGGCCGTGGGCGCCCGGGGCCGGAACGCCCGTGCCGGTCCGGCGCTCAGGTTGGCACACTCGGGTCGAGTGCCGCCCGAACCCCGGTCGAGCCTCGCTCAAGCCCGGCCCCACCGCAGCCCGGCCTGCTGCACCCGGGGCATCCGGGGCCCCCGGGGTGGCACACGGGTCGGTGGAACCGCACGGGTGGCCGATTACCGTCCCGGGCGGTGGAGTCCCCGGGCGGTGGGAGGCCCCGGATCAGACCGTCGCGGTCACCGGGCGGGCGACCGGGAAGGGGCGGCCGTCCAGGGTCCAGTGCGGGTCGATCGGGCGCAGCAGGGAGGCGTACACCTGGGCGGCTACGTCCGGGTGGCGGATCTCGCCGGTGGGCGGACCGGCCGGGATGCCGTGCCCGGCGCAGGCGACCCAGGCCGTCCGCTCCTCGACCGTACGGCCGCCGTGGCCGCCGGCGTCGACATGACCGTGGTCGGTGACGACGATGACGGTCCACTGCTCCTCGGCGTACGAGGCCCGGCCGCGGACGGCGTCCAGGAGGCGGCCGAGGCGCTCGTCGGCGGCGCGCATGGCGGCGCGGTACTCGTCGCCGCAACCGAGGAAGTGGGCGGTCTCGTCGACCGCGCCGAGGTAGACGAAAGAGGCCTCGGGGTCGGCGGTGCCGAGGACGTGGACCGATTCCCGGGTGACCTCCTCGTCCACGACCTCCCACGCCTCGGGGGTGTCCTCGGACGGGGCGATGTAGGAGAGCCGGCCGGGGGCGCGGAAGAGCGGCCCGCCGGACTCGTTGATCATCAGCGGGTCCCAGCCGGCCGCGACGAAGGTGCGGCGGCGGTCCCCGCGGGCGAGGCGGGTCGCGAAGTCGGGGAAGACGTCGAGCCGGTTGCCGGCCAGGTGGTTGCCCCAGACGCCGTGCTTGGCGGGCTCGACCCCGGTCACGATGGTGGCCCAGCACGGCCCCGACATGGTCGGCGTGGTGTCCGCCACGGTGACCGGCACCAGGAACCCGGCCTCGGCGACCTCCTGGAGGCGGGGCATCGGCACCTGCGCCAGGTAGTCGTGGCGGACGCCGTCGATCCCGACGACGAGCACCCGGGGGCGGGGCCACTGGACAGCGGACATGGCGGGGGTTCCTTTCGGTCGTGCACGTGCTCGGCCGCGGCCGTGGAGGGCGCCGCCGACCGCGCCATGCTTCACCGGCCGCCGTACCGGTCGGCGTCGCACGGTCGAACGACAGGTGTCCGAGGGGTGTCGGACGGGCTACACCGGACGGAGGAGGGCCCTGCCCGGCACCCGCGCGTGCTCAGCCCGCCGTACGGACGAACCGGCGGTCGGCCTCCCGGAGCTCGGCGGCCGGTCCGGCGGCGCGCAGCACCACGTCCAGGACGCGTTCCGGGTCGGCGGCGTAGGAGTGCGCGAACCACGGCAGGTTGGCCTCGACCACCGCCCACCGCTCGGCCGGGTCGTACGGGTCGGCGATCGGTCCGACGTCCAGGGCGACGGCGCCGGGCAGGGTGTCGCCGACGGCGTCGAGCAGCCGCCGGGCGAACCCGGTGGCCCCGGCGGTCACCGGAGCGGGGTCGAGCCGGCCGAAGCGGGCGTAGCGGCTGCCGGTGATCACCTCGCCGTCCAGGACGAACAGCCGGTACTCGGCGGCGAAGGTCACCGGCTCGCTGACCAGGACGGGCGTGTCCGGGCCGATCCGCTCGCCGGTGCGCGGCAGCCGGGAGCCGTCCGCGTAGACGGCGGGCGGCAGCGACTTGTCGGCCGGCGGCTTGACGAACGCCGGGTGACGCAGCGTCCAGGCCTCGGAGAGCGTGGTGAGCTCGATCCGGCGCCGGGTGAACTCCTCGGGGAGGCGGGCCAGCCAGTCGTCCTCGGGTTCGAGCAGGGCGAGGCCAAGCGGTGCGGCGATCCCGGCGGCGGCGAGCGGCCCGCCGTACCAGTGGACGGGCCGCCCGGCCAGCCGCCCGACGGTGCCCGGTCCGTCGAGGACGGCGGTGGCGAGGCCTCGCCGGGCGGCGGCCTCGGCGAGCAGGACGGTGGTGCCGGTCCGCTGGGCCGAGGTGAGCAGGACGCGGCCGGACGGCTCCGGAGCCCCGGCCCCCGCGACGGACGGCCGGGGCACGGCCGAGCCGCCGGTCACGGCTGGGGCCGGAACTCGTGGACGACCTCGATCCGGCCGACGATGTGCCGGTTGAACTCGTCCAACTCCTCCGCCGGCACCCAGAGTTCGAGGATCGTCCGGCCGCCGGCCTGCCGCACGGGGTAGCGGGCCAGGAACTCGGTCTCGACCTCGAAGCGGGTGACGTAGCCGACGCCGGAGGCGGGCACGTTCCAGTCCCGGGCGATCCGGATCGCGTAGTCCTCGTTGAGGACCGGGTAGAAGATCGGCTGGTCGGGGAGCCGGGGCGGCCAGGCACGCCGGTCGGCGGCCTCGACCAGGGCCAGCTCCTCCGGCCCGGTGGGGCGCCAGAGGGTGGTGGTCGGGGACGTCGGGGCGGGCTGTCCGGTCATGGCAGGGAACGGTAGCCGGGTCGCGACGGACCCGGCCACCGGATTTCCCCTGCTCATGAGGGGCGGAAGGCCTTCGGGTGGAAGGCCTGCGGGCGGAAGGCCTGCGGGCGGCAGCCGTCAGCGGTAGGCGGACTCTCCGGTGATGGCCTCACCGAGGACCAGGGTGTGGATCTCGCTGGTGCCCTCGTAGGTGAGCACCGACTCCAGGTTGTTGGCGTGCCGCAGCACCGGGTACTCGGTGGTGATGCCGTTGGCCCCGAGGACGGTCCGGGCACTGCGGGCGATCTCCAGCGCGGCGCGGACGTTGTTGAGCTTGCCGAAGCTGACGTGCGGCGCGCGGGCCGCGCCCTCCTCCTTCAGCCGGCCGATCCGCAGCGCCACCAGGTAGGCCTTCTCGACCTCCAGCATCATCTCGACCAGCTTCTGCTGGGTCAGCTGGAAGCCCGCGATCGGGCGGTCGAACTGGATCCGGCTCTTGGCGTAGTCCAGGGCGGTGGTGTAGCAGTCGCGGGCGGCACCGACGGTGCCCCAGAGGATGCCGTAGCGGGCCTCGTTGAGGGAGGACAGCGGCCCGCGCAGGCCGACCACCCCGGGGAGCACGGCGTCGGCCGGAAGGACCACCTCGTCGAAGGCCAACTCGCTGGTGACGGAGGCCCGCAGGGACAGCTTGCCGTGCACGTCGGTCGCGGTCAGGCCGCGGGTGCCGCGCTCGACCAGGAAGCCGCGCACGCCCTCCTCGGTCTGCGCCCAGACGACGGCGACATCGGCGATGCTGCCGTTGGTGATCCACATCTTGCTGCCGGAGAGCACCCAGTCCCCGTCCTTGCCGCCCTGGCCGCCCTTGCGGACCGCCCGGGTGCGCATGTTGGCCGGGTCCGAACCGAAGTCCGGCTCGGTGAGGCCGAAGCAGCCGATCAGCTCGCCGGCGGCCATGCCCGGCAGCCAGCGCTGCTTCTGCTCCTCCGAACCGAAGGCGTGGATCGACCGCATGGCGAGCGAGCCCTGGACCGACACGAAGCTGCGCAGCCCGGAGTCCGCCGCCTCCAGCTCCATACAGGCCACCCCGTACGCCACCGCGTCGGCGCCCGCGCAGCCGTAGCCGTCCAGGTGCATGCCGAGCACCCCGAGAGCGCCGAGTTCGGGGGCGAGTTCGCGGGCCGGGAAGACCCCGCGCTCGAACCAGTCGCCGATGTGCGGGCGGATCCGCTCCTCGGTGAACCGGCGGACGGTGTCGCGGATCAGCCGCTCCTCGTCGGAGAGGAGGTCGCCGACGGCGAGCAGGTCGGACGGGTCGATCCGGGTCGGCTTCGTCATCGAAGCTCCTTGTAGTCTCGGCGGGATACCGGTCTCGGCGGAGTACCGGCGAGTATTCCGCACCCGGCCGGACGGTGGGTGGGCGCGAGGCAGTGAGGAAAGCGACATGGCTGAGGACACGGGCGGCGGGACGGACGGCTACGCGGTCGGGCGGGTGACCGCGGAGGAACTGCACGGCGCGGCGGAGGAACTGGGCGCGCTCCTGGTGGACACCGTCCGCGACGGCGCCTCGCTGGGCTTCCTCGCGACGCTCGGCCGCGGCGAGGCAACCGCGTGGTGGCGGGCGCTCGGTCCGGACGTCGCGGACGGGCGGCTGGTGCTGTGGACGGTCCGGGCGGGGGCGGACGGGCGGCTCGCCGGAACGGTGCAGCTGCGTCCGGCGGCGCCGGCGAACGGGCGGCACCGGGGCGAGGTGGCCAAGTTGATGGTGCACCCGGCGGACCGCGGGCACCGGCTGGCCGGACGGCTGCTGGCGGCGCTGGAGGAGCGGGCGCTCGAACTCGGCCTGCGGCTGCTGGTGCTGGACACCGAGACGGGCAGCCCGGCGGAACGGCTGTACGAGGCGGCGGGCTGGACCAAGGTCGGTTCCGTCCCGGACTACGCGACGGACCCGAAGGGCGTTCCGCACCCGACGACGATCTTCTTCAAGGCGCTGGGCGGCTGACGAGGGGCAGCGGCACACAGATGACAGCGGACGGATAACAGATAACAGATGTCAGATGACAGATTTCGAAATCTGTCATCTGACATCTGTTATCCGTCTGCTGAAAGTCGTCGACTGAAATCTGTCGGCCGCTCAGCCCACCCCGCACAGGCGGAGCACCGCCGTGGTCGCCGCGCCCGCGACGACCACGGCCGGGAACGGCGCCCGACGCAGCGCGAGCAGCCCCGCCACCAGCACGCCCGCCGGGCGGGCCCACCCCGCGAAGCCGTGCCCCTGGGTCAGCGCACCGGTCGCCACCAGGGCGACCAGCAGCACCGCGGCCGCGACGGCGAGCAGGTGCCGCAGCCGCTCCGAGAGGGCGAGCCGGCCGCCGAGCACCGGCCCCGCGAGCCGGAACGCGTACGTTCCGACCGCCAGTAGCAGCACGGCATACAGAGGCATCATCGGACCGACTCCTTCGCCACCGACTCCAACGACTCCATCGAATCCGCCGACCCCGCCGACCCCGCCGCCGGCTCACCCTTGGCCCCGTCCGCCGCCGGCCTCCCGGCGAACAGCAGTCCGACCAGGGCGAGCAGCACCGGCAGCCCGGACGGCACGAACGGCGTCGCCGCGACGGCCACCACCGCGCCCGCCACCGCCGCCGTACGGGTGCGCCGGTCGGTGAGCGCGGGCAGCACGAGCGCCAGCAGCACCGCCGGGAAGGCGGCGTCCAGGCCGAGCGCGTCCGTGTCTCCGATCAGCCCGCCCGCGGCGGCACCGAGCAGCACCGAGACGTTCCAGACCACGTACAGGGCGATGCCGCAGAGCCAGAACGCGGCCTTGCGCCGCCGGGGTTCGCTCTGCTGCAGGGCGAAGGCCGCGGTCTCGTCGGTGATCAGCTGGGCGCCGAACATCCGTCGCCACCACGGGCCGTCGAGGACGTCGGCCACGGTGAAGCCGAAGGGCAGCAGTCGGGCGTTGAGGACCAGCCCGGTGGCGACCGCCGCGAGCACGCCGCCGCCGGACAGCACCACGCCGACCGCCGCGAACTGGGAGCCGCCCGCGAAGACGAGGACGGAGAGCGCGATCGGCACCCAGAGGGGCAGACCGCCGGAGACGCTGATCGCGCCGAAGGAGGCGCCGACGAGGGCGTCGGCCAGGCAGACCAGGGCGATGTCACGGAGGGTGGCACGCTCCAGTGTTCGGAGTAGCGAACGCATGTCCATTAGAATGAACCCGTCGAGCCGCGTTCGTCAAGGCGAACGAGACGACCGACAGACCGAACGTCAGGCGCCCCGGATGCACCCCGGACAGCCCGGACGGCCCGGACGGCCCGGACAGCGGGCACGACGGCCGTGACAGCATGAACGGCAGCAGACGGCTGACGACAGGTAGCGGTCGGCAGGCGAACGACAACGGGCGGCGAACGAGCCGGAGGAAAGCGTGAGTGGCGAGCATGAGTGACCAGACCACCCCGGCCACGCCCGTCGGCGGCTCCGGGACCGAGCTGATCGGCCAGATCGCCGCCTCCATCCGGCGCGAGCGCGAGCGCAGCGGCCTGTCGATGGCCGAGCTGGCCCGGCGGGCCGGTATCGCCAAGTCGACGCTCTCCCAACTGGAGTCGGGCGCCGGCAACCCCAGCGTGGAGACGCTCTGGGCGCTCGGGGTGGCGCTGAACGTGCCATTCAGCCGACTTGTCGACCCGCCGCGCCCGGCAGTCAGGGTGATCCGGGCCGGCGAAGGGCCGGTGACCCACTCCGAGCGCGCCGACTACGCGGCCACCGTGCTCTCCTCCTGCCCGCCCAACGCCCGGCGCGACATCTACCGGATCGAGGCGCAACCGGGCGAGACCAGGGCCTCCGACCCGCACATGCCCGGCAGCGTCGAGCACGTGATGATCGGCTCCGGGCGCGCCCTGGTGGGGCCGACGGAGGGGCCGGTCGAGCTGGGCCCGGGCGACTACGTCAGCTACCCGGGCGACGCCCCGCACGTGTTCCGCGCCCTGGCCCCGGACACCCTGGCGGTGATCGTGATGGAGCACATCTGACGGTCCGTCAGATAGTGGCGGCCTGCCGACACCTCCACCCCGGCACCTCCACCCCGGCCCCTCCGGTGGCTACCTCAACAGACCGTCCAGGAAGGGGTTTCCGAACACCCGGTGCGGGTCGTGCCGATCCAGGACGGCGACCGCCTCGTCCCAGCCGGGCCCGCCGCCGGCCCGCAGGCTCTCGGGGATGACCCGGCCGATCAGGTCCTGGTCGGCCCAGGCCGCGTCGGCGGTGTAGGCCCAGCCCTTGGACCACTCGACCCGGAAGCCCGCCCGGGTGCCGTCGAAGGTGCGCAGCAGCCACTGCTCCAGGTCCCGGGCGAAGCGCTCCAGCCCGGGGGTGCCGGGGAACGCGAGGACGTCGAACCAGACCGCTGTGTCCCAGTCCGGGCGGTCGGCGCGCGGGCGCAGCGCGGACAGCAGCGGGGGCCTGGCGCCGGGGACGCCGGACTGCGCCGGGTCGTCCGTTCCGGTGACCCGGATCTCCACCGCGCCGTTCACCGGGAACTCGCCCCGGGCCTGGTAGGTGGCGAGCAACTCCCGGTAGTAGGCGGCGAATTCGCTGACCACCCACTGCAGGTCGGCGCGCCGGGCGAGGATCGCGTAGCCGTTGGCGGTGACCCGCAGGGTGCTGGGCCGGACGTACTGCAGCAGGGTGCGCGAGGGGCCCCAGAGGTCGGAGCGCAGCCCGCCCGCGAGCAGGTGGGTGAGCACGTCACCGCTGAGCAGCCCGCGGAGCAGGCCGCCGGAGAGGAGCACCTGGGTGAGGTCGCCGGTGAGCCCCACCATCGCTACCAGGTACTGGAGTTGGCCGAACAGCGGGGCCGATCCCCAGGCGCCGGAGACGATTTCGGCAGCCAGTCGGGCCACCGGCTCCGGGACGCTGTCCGAGAAGGGGTAGTTGTAGGGGTGGTCGACGGCGAGTGAGGCGGTCGGCTTGGTCGGGGCGACGCTCCAGGTCTTGAGCCACGGGTAGTCGGTGTAGGCGAACCAGATCGCCTCGGCCCGGCCGTCCCGTTCCACGAACTCGGCGAAGGTCCGCGGGCCGCGCCCCTGGCCACCGCCCAGCACTCCTCCGAGCACTCCCCCGAGCAGCCCGCCGTCCGGGGCCGTCCCCGGGCGGGCGAAGAGTTCGCTCGCCGGGATGTCGAGCCGGCTGACGCAGCGCAGCGGTCGGTCGGCGCCGGCCCGCAGGACGACCTCGGTGAGGAAGGCCCGGCCCAGGTGCACCAGGAAGGCGGCGCTGTCGGCCTCGGACCGGTCGAAGGTCCGCAGCACGTACCGGCCACTGCCCGGGTCGAGGACGACGGCGGTGAGCCGGACGACCTGGTTGCTGACCGAGCCGTAGCCGTGGCCCTCCGGCCGTACCTCGCCCGCCGCGGGGACGGCGGTGCCGTGGCCACCGATGGCGAGCACGCCGCCGACGGTGATCTCGCCGGGGGCCGGGCAGGCGGTCAGGCCGAGACCGCGGTCGGCCAGGTGTGCGAGCAGGGCCTCCATGGTGGCGCCGGTCTGCACGCGGACGGTGGTGGGCGAGTCGGCGGTGAGGGCGGTGAGATGACGGCTGGTGTCCACGAGCAGGACGCGGGCGCTCTCCGGGGTCCGGTCGGCGACGGTGAGTGGCGCCCAGGTGTGCCGGTAGCCGGAGGCGCGCAGGCGCCAGCCGTTGGCGTGTGCCCAGTCGGCGAGGGCCGGGACCTCCTCGGGGGTGCGCGGTGCGCAGGTCCACAGCTGGTCGGTGCGGATCTCGCCGGACCAGTTCTGGAAGACCCGCTGGTAGAGCTCGGTTCCGGCGGGCAGTCCGGGCGGTACGGGCGCGCCGGCCTGGGCGCTGTCCGGTCCGACGGTGGCGCGCAGGACCCAGGCCGCGCCGCCGAGCGCGGCCGACGCCCCGAGCAGCTGCCGCCGGGTGAGGCCGCTCCCCCGCTGCGGCGCGCCTGTCGCACCCGCTCCCGCTCCGGACGCCCTGCCCGTGGTGTCGTCCCTCGCGTCCGCCGGGTCCGCCCCGCCTGTTGCGCCCTGTGCCCTGGTCATGCGTCCGTCCACCCCTCGTACCGGCCCCCGCGCCGGTGTCCCCCGGCCCGGGAAGGAGCGTACGAAGCGCCGTACTCCGGTTTGAAGCCGACCGCCCGATGTCTCACTCGTTCGAGTGACTTTCGAGCGAGCCCGGCCGGATCCGTCCGCAGGGGTCCCCGGGGCCGGGCCGTTGCCGGGGCCGGGCCGTTGCCGGCTTTCTCGGCGGACGCATAGGTTTGATCTTGACCACCCGAAGCCGTCCTCCCGGAGCTCCGCCATGCCCTCGCCCCTGTCCGAGCCCGAGTCCGTGGCCGCACCCATACCCGCGCCCATGCCCGCACCCGCACCCCTGACGGTCGCCGTCGCCCAGCCCCGCTGCGCTGCCCCCGGCCGTCCGGACACCGTGTCCTCACTGGTCGCCCAGGCGGGCACCGAACCGGGTGAGCTGGTCCGCGCCGAGGCGTTCCGCGCCGAGCCGCCCCGGCCGTAGGGTCCGGGGTACCGTCCGGCAGTGGGTACCGTCCGGCGGTGGGTTCCGTCGGCGGGTTCCGCCGGGACCCGCCGCAGCCCGTGCACCCGGCCGGAAATACCCGGGCCCCGCTCGCGGCTGTGGTGAGCGGAGATCCGTTCCGGGCCGGTCCGGCCCGTACAGGAGGTGCAGCGCGCGATGGGTGACGAGCAGGCGAAGCCGCAGGAGTACCAGATCGAGCACGACTCGATGGGTGAGGTCCGGGTGCCGGCCGCCGCGAAGTGGCAGGCGCAGACCCAGCGGGCGGTGGAGAACTTCCCGGTGTCCGGCCAGCGGCTGGAGCGCGCGCACATCGCCGCGCTGGCCGGGATCAAGGCCGCCGCGGCCCGGGTGAACGCCCGTCTCGGGGTCCTGGACGAGGAGACGGCGGAGGCGATCGCGGCGGCGGCCGAGGAGGTCGCGCAGGGGCACTGGGACGACCAGTTCCCGGTGGACGTGTTCCAGACCGGCTCGGGCACCTCGTCCAACATGAACACCAACGAGGTGATCGCCACCCTGGCCGGGGAGCGGCTGGGCCGTCCCGTCCACCCGAACGACCACGTCAACGCGAGCCAGTCCTCCAACGACGTGTTCCCGTCCTCGATCCACATCGCCGCCACCGCCGCCGTCACGCACGACCTGATCCCGGCCCTGGAGCACCTGGCGGAGGCGCTGGAGCGCAAGTCCGCCGAGTTCGCGCAGGTGGTCAAGTCGGGCCGGACGCACCTGATGGACGCCACACCGGTCACCCTCGGGCAGGAGTTCGGCGGCTACGCGGCGCAGGTGCGGCACGGGCGGGAGCGGCTGCTGGCCACGCTGCCCCGGGTCGCCGAACTGCCGCTCGGCGGCACGGCGGTGGGAACGGGCATCAACACCCCGCCCGGATTCCCGGCGGCGGTCATCGCGGAGGTGGCCCGCGCCACCGACCTGCCGCTGACCGAGGCCCGGGACCACTTCGAGGCGCAGGGCGCCCGGGACGGCCTGGTCGAGCTGAGCGGTCAACTGCGCACGGTCGCGGTCGGGTTCACGAAGATCGCGAACGACCTGCGGTGGATGGGGTCCGGTCCGCGCACCGGGATCGGCGAGATCAACCTGCCGGATCTCCAGCCGGGCTCGTCGATCATGCCGGGCAAGGTGAACCCGGTGCTGCCCGAGGTGGTGCTGATGGTCGCCGCCCAGGTGGTCGGCAACGACGCGACGGTGACGCTGGCGGGCGCGAGCGGCAACTTCGAGCTGAACGTGATGCTCCCGGTGATCGCCCGCAATGTGCTGGAGTCGGTCCGGCTGCTCGCCAACAGCGCCCGGCTGCTGGCGGACCGCACGGTGGACGGCATCACCGCCAACGTCGAGCGGGCCCGGGAGTACGCGGAGTCCTCCCCGTCGGTGGTGACCCCGCTGAACCGGTACATCGGGTACGAGGAGGCGGCGAAGGTCGCCAAGCAGTCGCTCGCCGAGCGCAAGACGATCCGTCAGGTGGTGCTGGAGCGCGGCTACGTCGAGCAGGGCAAGCTCACCGAGGAGCAGTTGGACGAGGCGCTGGACGTGCTGCGGATGACGCGGCCGTGACGCGTCGCCCGTGACGCCGCCCGGGGGCTTGCGAGTCCCGGGGCGTGCGCCGGGGCGCGGTGGGCGCGTACGCCCGCCTCGCCCCGGACACGGGCTGCGGGGAGGATCAGCCCTTGGCTCGGCCGGCCCGGCCGCGCCGCATTGCCGCTCCGTTCGAGGTCATGGTGGCCATCGAGATCGCCGCGAGGCCGAGCAGGAACATCACGGCACCGACGATGATGCAGGTGACGATGTTCTTGCCGTGCGCGACGGAACCGGAGACCGCCCAGGGAGAGATGATCGTCCAGGCGCCGAGCGCGGTGGCCGCCCAGGCCCTCGCGTGGGTGCGCTCGTAGGCCGATCCGTAACCCGCCATCAGCGCCGTGTAGGCCAGGCCGACGATCAGGCAGGTCACGGTCAGGGTGCTGAACGCGGTGAAGCCGACGATCCATGGCGATGCCGCCAGGAAGAGTCCGGCCAGCACGGCCAGGGCTTCGATGCCCTGGGCGCGCGGGGTCGAGGTGACCCGCTCGTAGTGTTCCCGTAGTTCGACGATGTCCGGATGGTGCTCCATGCCCGTCGGGATATGGGTTGCCACCGATACCACCTCCTGTGGTCCGGAACCATTGAGGGAGCGCCCGGCAAGGGCATGTGCCCCGCAGGAGGCACCTGTCCCGGTGAAGGCGCTTACCCCTACACCATTCTGTCCCTTATCCAAGGTTTTGCACCCAATCGTCCCGAATGATCGATAACCATCCGATCACGCCGGTGACCTGCGTCTCAACCTCGCGGGGCGCCATTGCCTATGCAACTCGTTGCATAGCAGGATGCGGGGCATGGCACTGGAGCACGCGATCCTCGTCTCGCTGCTGGAGCAGCCGGGCTCGGGCTACGAACTGGCCCGACGCTTCGACCGCTCCATCGGGCGCTTCTGGACCGCCACCCACCAGCAGATCTACCGGGTGCTGCGGCGGATGGAGGCGGACGACTGGATCGCCTCGGAGGAGGTCGCCCAGGACGGGCGCCCGGACAAGAAGGTCTACTCGGCCGCCGCGCCCGGACGGGCCGCACTGGCCGACTGGCTGCGCGAGCCGGTCGAACCGGAGACCGTCCGGCACGAGCTCGCGGTCAAGATCCGGGCCGCCGCCTTCGACGACCCGGCCGCGCTGATCTCCGAGGTCGAACGGCACCGCGACGGACACGCCGCCCTGCTCGCCCGCTACCTCCACGGCGAGCAGCGCGACTTCCCCGACCTCACCGGGCTCGACACCCGGCAGGAACTGCAGCACGTGGTGCTGCGCGGCGGCATCGAGTACGAGCGGATGACCCTCGCCTGGCTCGACGACGTCCTCGCCACCCTGCGCCGGCTCGCCGCCGACCGGCCGTCCTGACCCGGCCGTCCCGACCCGGCCGAGCCGACCCGGCCGTCCTGACCCGCCGCCCTCCGTTCGCCGCCCTTCGTTCCGCCACCGCTGCCCCGCCGCCACCGTTCCGCCACCGCTGTCCCGACACCCTCGACCCCCGGGAGCCCCTCGATGCTCTTCAACCCGCGCGCCTACGACCCCGCACAGTTCGACGAGCCGACCCGCCGGCTGCTGCGCGCGACCGTGGACTGGTTCGAGTCCCGCGGCAAGAAGGCGCTGATCGACACCTACATCGACCGAAGCTGGTACGCCGACTTCCTCGAATTCGCCGCGAAGGAAGGCCTGTTCGCGGAGTTCCTGACCCCGTCCGCGGCCGACCCGGACAAGCGCTGGGACACCGCGCGGATCGCCGAGCTGAACGAGATCCTCGGCTTCTACGGCCTCGGCTACTGGTACACCTGGCAGGTCACCATCCTGGGCCTCGGCCCGGTCTGGCAGAGCGAGAACGAGGCCGCCCGGGCCCGGGCCGCCCGGCTCCTGGCCGAGGGCCACGTGATGGCGTTCGGCCTCTCCGAGCGCACCCACGGCGCCGACATCTACTCCACCGACATGATCCTCACCCCGGACGGCGAGGGCGGCTTCACCGCGACCGGCTCCAAGTACTACATCGGCAACGGCAACGTGGCCGGCCTGGTCTCGGTGTTCGGCCGCCGCTCGGACGTCGAGGGCCCCGAGGGCTACGTCTTCTTCGCCGCCGACAGCCGCCACGAGGCGTACCACCTGGTCAAGAACGTGGTGAACGCCCAGATGTACGTCAGCGAGTTCCGCCTGGAGGACTACCCGGTGCGGGCCGAGGACGTGCTGCACACCGGCCAGGCCGCCTTCGACGCCGCCCTGAACACCGTCAACGTCGGCAAGTTCAACCTCTGCACCGCCTCCGTCGGCATCTGCGAGCACGCGATGTACGAGGCCGTCACGCACGCCCACAACCGGGTGCTGTACGGCAAGCGGGTCACCGACTTCCCGCACGTCAAGCGGGAGTTGACCGACGCCTACGTCCGCCTGGTCGCGATGAAGCTGTTCAGCGCGCGGGCCGTGGACTACTTCCGCACCGCCTCCCCCGAGGACCGCCGGTACCTGCTGTTCAACCCGATGACCAAGATGAAGGTCACCACCGAGGGCGAGAAGGTCATCGACCTGATGTGGGACGTCATCGCGGCCAAGGGCTTCGAGGCGGACACCTACTTCGACAAGGCCGCGAAGGACATCCGCGGGCTGCCGAAGCTGGAGGGCACCGTCCACGTCAACCTGGCGCTGATCCTCAAGTTCATGGGCAACTACCTGTTCGCCCCGGCCGACTACGCCCCGGTGCCGACCCGGCTGGACGCCGCCGACGACGCCTTCCTGTTCCGCCAGGGCCCGGCCCGCGGCCTCGGCGCGATCCGCTTCCACGACTGGCGCGCCGCGTACGACCGCCACGCGCAGCTGCCCAACGTCGCCCGCTTCCGCGAACAGGCCGACGGCTTCTGCGAGTTGCTCCTCAGCCACGCGCCGAGCAAGGAGCAGCAGGCGGACCTGGACTTCCTGCTGGAGATCGGCCAGCTGTTCGCCCTGATCGTCTACGGCCAGCTGGTGCTGGAGCAGGCGGAGCTGACCGGCGTGGAGGCGGACGTCCTGGACCAGGTCTTCGACGCCCTGGTCCGCGACTTCTCGGCACACGCCACCGAGCTGCACGGCAAGGCCTCCGCCACCGAGGAGCAGGCCGCCTGGGCCCTGGCGAACGTGCGCCGCCCGGTGTCGGACGCCGCGCGGGCCGCACGGGTCTGGGAGCGGGTCGAGGCACTCTCGGGCGCGTACGAGATGCAGCCGTAGCAGCAGCGGCGGTACCTGAAAGGCCCCGGGGGTGCCGGTCGGCGGACCGGCACCCCCGGTTCAGCCGTCACCGAGGCCCATGTCCCGGGCCCGGGCGACGGCCTCGGCGCGGGTGGCGACGTGCAGCTTCTCGAAGATGTGCGTGATGTGGTTGCGGACGGTCTTCTCCGCGACCACCAGCTCCCGGGCGATCCGCCGGTTGTCCAGCCCGCGCGCGACCAGGTCCAGCACCTCCGCCTCGCGGGCGGTGAGGTCCGGGAACAACTGCCCGGCCTCGCGCATCCTGGCCCCGGCCAGCAGGGCGGTGATCCGCCCGGCCACCTCTCCGCCGAAGACCGCGCCGCCCGCCGCGACCGTCCGCACCGCGTGCAGCACCTCCTCCCGTCCGGCGCCCTTGACCAGGTAGCCGCGCGCGCCCGCCTGGAGCGCGGCGAGGAGGTTGCCGTCGTCGTCCGACATGGTCAGCATCAGCACCGGCGGCGGCGCCTCCTGGCCGGCGAGCTGCCGGACGGCCTCCAGACCGGAGCCGTCGGGCAGCGAGAGGTCCATGATCACCACGTTCGGACGGTGCCGGGCGACCGTCTCCGGCACGTCGGCGACCCGTTCGGCCTCGGCGACCACGACGACGCCTTCGGCGCTCTCCAGTGCCGCCTTGAGCCCCTCCCGGAAGAGGGGGTGATCATCGACGATCAGCACACGCACGGACGGTGCACCGACCGGGACCGGGGATGTCCCCGACTGTTCTTCATCCACACGGCCGACACTACCAGCGGCGATCCGGCTACTTTCCGTGACATGCTCGGAAGTCGTCCGTGTGGCGGGCGGTGCGGGAGCTGATCCGGTGCCGGTGCCGGTACAGGCACCGGGGATCGGGGATCGGGGATCGGGGATCGGGGATCGGGGATCGGGGACAGGATCCGAGACCACTGCCCCAGGCGCCCGGGACACCGGGCCGTCGAGAATGGGACCTGGCTTGGTTCACGCCGCCGGCCGGCCCGCCGACCGGGAGTCCGCCCCCACCGGGGGTCCGTCCCCGCCGGGGTCCGTCCCGCCGGCCCGGCCCGTCTGCGAGGTGGTGCCAATGAGCACGGCGACCCCCGTCCGGCGTCGCACGCCGGCCCAACGACAGCTCACCGCCGCGGCAGTGGTCACGGCGGTCTGCGTCGTCGCCGCGACACTGTGGATCTGCTACGTGCTGGTGCACCTCGGCGATCCGAACGTCCACCAGCCGCGCGACGAACTCGCCATCCTGGTCTACGCCCTGCCGACCGCCGGGGCGGGCATGCTGCTGCACGCCCACCGCCCGGGCAGCCCGCTCGGCTGGGTGATGCTGCTCTACGCGCTGACCGACATCGTCCAGTTCACGGCGGCCGCGCCGGTCTGGGTCGAAGTCGGCGACCCGGGCATCGTCGGCGCCGTCGCCGTCCTCGACGCGCTCTGCAGATCGATCAACGTGACGATCTTCTACGTGCTCCCGCTCTGGCTGCCGGACGGCCGGCTGACGACGCGACGCTGGTGGTGGTACATCGCGGCCGTGGCCGTGTTCGTGGTCCCGGAGATGTCCCAGCGGCTCGCCCTGCCGAAGGCCTTCGGGCGTCCCAACCCCTTCGCCGACAACCCGCCGGCGCACTTCTTCGGCGTGGCCACCGACGCGCTCGGCGGCCACGACCTGCTGGTCAGCGAATGCCTGGTCGGGATCGTGACGGTCGTCCTGCTGGCCCGGCTGCTGCGCCCCCGCCGCCACCAGGGCGACCCGGAGGAGCTGCGCCGGCACCGGCTGCGGGTCGCGGCGATGCTCGGCGCGTACCTGCTCTGGGCCGGGATGCAGGACATGTACTCGCGGACCTGGACCGAGCACTACTGGCTCAGCTATTCGCTGTTCGCCGCCGCCGGGGTGGTGTGGGCGGTCGCGGTGGCCTTCCTGGTCGTCCGGGACCAGGGCTGGCGGCTCGACCGGGCGGCCCGCAGCGTGCTGATCGGGCTGACCCTGGGCACCGGGGTCACCGGACTGTTCGTGGTGGCCGCCGCCGTGCTCTCCACCTGGCTGCTGCCCGGGCACGGCGGGGTGGCCCTGCTGCTGATCGCCCTGATGTACGCGCTCGGCGCGACCCTGCCGCGGGCGGCCCGGCGGGTCGTCGCGCTGGTCGACCGGCTGTACTACGGCGAGCGTGCGCAGCCCTACCAGGTGCTGCGCACGCTCGCGGGGCGGGTGCGGCAGGTGGTCGACCCCGCGCGGCTGCCGGAGGCACTGTGCGCGACGGTCGCCGAGGAGCTGCGGCTGCCCGGGGTCACCCTCGCCGTCACCACTCGGGCCGGGCGGCGCACCCTGGCCACCGCCGGGCGGCTGGACGGACGCAGCCAGGACTTCGCACTGGTCCACAACGGGCTGCCGATCGGCGAGTTGACCGTCGGCCTGCGGGCGGGCGAGGAGCAGCTGGAGGCCAGCGACGTCGACATCCTGCGTTCGCTCGCCGACCAGGCCTCGCCGGCGGTGGCCTCACTGCGGCTCCAGGAGGACCTGCAAGCCAGCCGGGAGCAGATCGTCGCGGCGAGGGAGGAGGAGCGGCGCTGGCTGCGGCGGGACATCCACGACGGCCTCGGGCCCGCGCTGGCCGGGCTGCGGCTGCGGGTGGACAACGCGGCCACGTCGGCGGACGACGGGCTCTCGGACACCCTGCGCGGGGTCTCGGACGGCCTGGGGATGACGATCAAGGAGGTTCGCCGGATCACCGACCGGCTTGGACCGGCGCCGCTCGGCGAGTTCGGACTGGCCCAGGCGGTCCGGCAGTTGGCGGACACCTTCAGCGGGACCGGCCTGACCGTGACGGTGGACCTGTCGCCGGAGCCGCTGCCGGAACTGCCGGCTGCGGTGGAGGTCGCGGCGTACCGCATCACGGCGGAGGCGCTCAACAACGTACTGCGGCACGCCCGGGCGCGGACGGCGCTGGTGACGCTACGGGTCGACGACGAGGCGCTGACGCTGACGGTACGGGACGACGGGGTGGGGTACCGGCCGGACGAGGGCTCCCCGGTGGACGGCAGCGGGGTGGGGCTGCGGTCGATGGTGGACCGGGCGGCGGAGATCGGCGGGCACTGCTCGATCCGGCCGCTGCCGTCGGACCGGGGCACCCAGGTGCTGGCGGTGCTGCCGCGCTCGGCGACGACGGACCGGTGACGGACGGCGAACGACGGACGGCGAACGACGGACGGCAGCCGACGAGCAACGAACAACCGACAGCGAACAGCTGACAGATTTCGAAATCTGTCAGCTGTTCGCTGTCATCCGTCGACTGGGATCAGCCGTCAGGGTCGGTCAGGCGCCGGGGATCGGCGGCGTCGCGCAGGTGCCGGGCTGGCAGCCGATGCCGCCGCCGCCGTTCGGAGTCGGGTTCGGCTTCGGCGCCGGCCCGGGCGACAGCGCCTTGCTGCCGCCGGACGCCGGGACCGGGGAGGAGCAGGCACGGCGCACAGCCGTGGCCGCCGCGATGACGCCCGCCAGTACGCCGGCCGCACAGATCGCCGTAGTGATCGGGTTCGTTGCCATGAGGTGGTACTCCTTAGATCTTCCAAGTGACCGATCGAGGTCGATCGCTCAGTCTCAACTCTGCGGACGGACACGCCCCGAGCGCATGGGCCTGATGTCCCATTCCGGTCCCGACTCGGCGCCGGGAGCGCCGATCCGGCCCAGCACGGCGGAGACCGGCTTGCGCGATCCGGCCCGGAGGCCGTACCGCTCCTTGGCTCGGACGTACACCAAGTCGCCCTGGTACAGCGGCACTTCACCGAGTTCGCCGAGGAAGGCGCCGACCCCGGAGAGGACCAGCAGGAAGGCATCGGCGTCCCGGTCCTCGTACGGTCCGCAGAGCCCGCCCGGGTCGAGGTCCACGGTGCCCACGTCGACCTGCCGCCACGCCCTGGCGGGCTCCGGTCCGGACCGCTGGGCCGGGATGTCGCCCCGGAGCGGGGTGGGCCGGACGGTGAGCACGGTGGTCGGCGTGCCGCGCACGGCGGTGAGCCGGACGCTGCTGCCGGGCCGGTGGTGCAGCGCCTCGCCCGGGGAGAGGATCCGGCCGGCCGCGAACAGTCGACCGGAGAGCACCACGGTCACCGACTCCGCCGACTCGTAGGGGAGTTGCTCGACCCTGACACCGGGCGGCAGGGTCTCGACGGTCAGCCCGGCACGGACGAAGGGCCGCTGCTCAGGGTCGATCAGCCGCCGGAAGACGGGTGCGGTGCGGGGAACGGCAACGGGTACGACGATCACGAGGGGTCTCCTCGACGGGGAGGGAGCGGACCGGACCGGCCGGAGACGGGCACGAGCCGGGGGTCAGGGCCGGTCGCGGCGGGCGGCGCGGCGGCGGGCCAGGGCGGCCCGGGTGCCGGCGCGGTGCCGGGGGACGGCGAGGGTGAGGCAGAGCAGTTCCGCGCCGAGCGGGCCGGCTTCGAGGTGCAGCGTGCGGCCCCGGCGGGCCAGCAGCAGATCGCCCTCGGAAGCCAGGTGGTCCGGCTCCGCGGAGAGGCGGCCGACGACGGCGGCGCCGCGCAGCACGTGCAGGACGGTCTCGGCGTCCGGCCGGCCGGCCAGTACGTGGTGGGCGCCCGGGCTGAGCCGCAGATGGTCGAAGGCCTCGCACGCGCTGGTGAGCATCGAGCGCCGGGCGAGGGAGCGGATCCGTACCCGCTCCCCGTTCGGGCCGAGGACGACCATGGCCGCGCCGGTGTCGGTGGTGACGATCATGCGGGTTCAACTCCGTCCGGAGAGGTGGGGCGGCCGGCGGGGACGGCCAGGACGGCGTGGAAGTACTCCATCCCGGCGGTGCCGGCGGTGAGGACGGTCCGGGTGCCGAGCGGCAGGACGACGGCGGTGCCCTCGACGAGGGGGATGCCTGAGTCCTTCGGCTCGGGGTCGCACGAGCCGGGGTCGCACGAGCCGGGGTCGTCCGGCTCGGCGGCGTCAGGTCCGGGGTGCCGCCGGACCGCGTTCTCGGGCGGTTCGGCGAGGCCGGAGCCGGCGGTGACGTAGAGCGCGTGCTCGACGCCGTCGGCGGCCACCTCGGTGCTCTGGCCCGGCTCCAGCCGTTGCAGGCCGACGCCGCGCAGCGGGCCCGCGAGCAGACCGCCGGGGTCGACGGCGCCGCGGCGCCGCAGGTCGGTGATGACGGTGCCCGGCATGTCGGGCGCTCCTTCCGGTCTCCGGCGGGCCCTTCGGTCCGCCTCTGCGATCCACGGTGCGCCGCCCGCTGTCCCGGCCACACGGGGGTTGCGTCCCGTCCCGCTCCCGGTCCGTTCCCGGCTCGCTCCCGGCCTGCCGCCGGGGTGGTCCCGGTGTGGTCCCGGGCCCATCCCGGGCGGATCCCGGAGCGGTCCCGGCCGCCTCCGGGGCGGATCCCCCCGGGCCCTATCCCGGGGCCGCATCTCGGGCCGGGGCCGGGCCCTATCCCGGGCCCGGGCCCCATCCCGTGGCCGGTCCCGGTCCCGCTTCGTGCCGGACGACGTACGGTGGAACCGGAGGCCGTGTCATGCACGTCACCGGAACCCACTTCACCCGCTTCGCCGACCGCACCGACGCGGGCCGACGGCTGGCCGCGCGCCTCGGCCGGCCGGCCGCCCCCGGCACCGTCGTCGTGGCACTGCCCAGGGGCGGGGTGCCGGTGGCCGCCGAGGTCGCGACGGCGCTCGGCGCCCCGCTGGACATCTGCGTGATCCGCAAGCTGGGTGTGCCCTACCAGCCCGAACTGGGCATGGGGGCGATCGGCGAGGACGGCGTCCGGGTGCTGAACGAGCAGATCATCCGGCTCTCGGCGGTCACCGAAGGCCAACTGGCCGCCGTGGAACGGCGCGAGCGCACCGAACTGGAGCGCCGGGCCCGCCGCTACCGGGGCGACCGCCCGCCCGTGGACGTGCGCGGACGCACGGTGGTCGTGGTCGACGACGGCATCGCCACCGGCTCCACCGCCCGGGCCGCCTGCCGGATCGTCCGGGAGCGGGGCGCGGCCCGGGTGGTGCTGGCCGTGCCGGTGGCGCCGCCGGACTGGACCGAGCGCCTCCACGAGGTCGCCGACGAGTTGGTCTGCGTCGAAACGCCGTCGCCGTTCTTCGCGATCGGCGAGTTCTACACCGACTTCTCGCAGACCGAGGACCAGGAGGTGCTGCGGCTGCTCGCCGAGGCCCGGCGCCGGGAGGAAGCGCAGGCCCCGGAACGGGACCTGCCGCCGGGCCCGACGCCGGGCCTGCCGCCGGAGCGGCCGCCGGACCGGGACCGGGACCGGGCACCCGCGCCGTCCGCCGGGGTCGACCGTGAGCTGGTCCTGCCCGCCGCCGGGGTCCGCCTGCCGGGGAGGCTGACCGTCCCGCCCGGTGCGCGCGGCATCGTCGTCTTCGCGCACGGCAGCGGCAGCAGCCGGCACAGCCCGCGCAACCGCCACGTCGCCGAGCACCTGAACCGCGCCGGGCTGGCCACGCTGCTGTTCGACCTGCTCACCGAGGCCGAGGAAGCAGACCGGCGGAACGTGTTCGACGTCCGACTGCTGGGCTCCAGGCTGACCGCCGTCGCCGCGCTGGTCACGGGAGCGGCCGCCACCGTGTCCGAGACCGCCGGTCTGCCGCTCGGGCTGTTCGGCGCCAGCACCGGCGCCGCCGCGGCACTGCGCACCGCCGCCGACCTCGGACCCGCCGACCGACCCGAACCCGCCGCCGCCCCCGAACCCGCCGACGGGCCGGGGCCGACCGTGCGCGCGGTGGTCTCCCGGGGCGGTCGCCCGGACCTCGCCGGAGCCGACGTCCTGGCCCGGGTGAGCGCCCCGACGCTGCTCGTCGTCGGTTCCCTGGATGCCGCCGTGCTCGACCTCAACCGGCGCGCCGGGCGCCTGCTGCGCTGCGAGAGTGAACTGGCGGTGGTACCTCGCGCGACCCACCTCTTCGAGGAGCCCGGAACCCTCGACCGGGCCGCTGAGCTGGCCCGGGACTGGTTCCTGCGCCACCTCCCCGACCCCGGGCCCACCGCCGGATCCACGGCCGGGAAACCGTGAACCACCCGTCGACGCCGATTGCGCAGACTTCGTGCGTCACCCCGGATCGGCAGCACATTCTGCCCAGTACAACTCGGCAATTTCTGATCAGCTTGTACACATTGAGCAGTGAAAAACCGACCTGTTGCCCAACCACCCCGACAGGAGCAAGCTCTCCGCAACCGCACCGCCCACCCATCCGCGGTGCGGTCGCGGTCCAGCGGGAGCCTCAGAGCCGAGGCCCGAAGTGGAGGAACGAGCGATGACCACGCAGTCCCACGCCCTTGAGCTGACCCCCGAGGAGCGCGAGGCCGGTCTTGACGCCGACCAGCTGCGCCGCCTGGTCGGCCTCGTCGAGCACGACCAGGCCGCCGACCCGTTCCCCGTCACGGCCCAGGACGCCGTCGTCTTCGTGGTGGGCAACGCCACCCAGACGGCCCAGTTCTACCAGGTCGTGTTCGGCATGGAGCTGGTCGCCTACTCCGGCCCCGAGACCGGCCGCCGCGACCGCAAGGCGTACGTGCTCCGCTCCGGCTCCTGCCGCTTCGTGATCAAGGGCGGCGTCCAGCCGGACAGCGCGCTGCTGGAGCACCACCGCCGTCACGGCGACGGCGTGGTCGACCTCGCCCTGGAGGTCCCGGACGTCGACAAGTGCATCGAGCACGCCCGCGCCACCGGCGCCACCGTCCTGGAGGAGCCGAACGACGTCTCGGACGAGAACGGCACCGTGCGCCGCGCGGCCATCGCCACCTACGGCGAGACCCGCCACACCCTGATCGACCGCTCCCGCTACCACGGCCCGTACCTGCCGGGCTACGTCGTCGCGGAGAGCAAGGTGACCCACCCGGAGGGCTCGCCCAAGCGCCTGTTCCAGGCCCTCGACCACGCCGTCGGCAACGTCGAGCTGGGCCGGATGGACGAGTGGGTGTCGTTCTACAACCGGGTCATGGGCTTCGTGAACATGGCCGAGTTCGTCGGCGACGACATCGCCACCGAGTACTCCGCGCTGATGTCCAAGGTCGTCGCCAGCGGCAACCACCGGGTGAAGTTCCCGCTCAACGAGCCGGCCATCGCCAAGAAGAAGTCCCAGATCGACGAGTACCTGGAGTTCTACACCGGCCCCGGCTGCCAGCACATGGCGCTCGCCACCAACGACATCCTCACCACCGTGGACGTGCTGCGTTCGCGCGGCGTGGAGTTCCTCAACACCCCGGACGCGTACTACGACGACCCGGAGCTGCGCGAGCGGATCGGCAAGGTGCGGGTGCCGATCGAGGAGCTGAAGAAGCGCGGCATCCTGGTCGACCGCGACGAGGACGGCTACCTGCTGCAGATCTTCACCAAGCCGATCGGCGACCGTCCGACCGTCTTCTACGAGTTCATCGAGCGCCACGGTTCGCTCGGCTTCGGCAAGGGCAACTTCAAGGCGCTCTTCGAGTCGATCGAGCGCGAGCAGGACCGCCGCGGCAACCTGTGAGCCTCGGGAAGCTCTGACGAACGGTCGAGGAGGACCACGGAGATGGCGTACTACCGGCAGCTGGGCAGCATCCCGCCCAAGCGGCACACCCAGCACCGCACCCCCGAAGGCGGGCTGTACTACGAGGAGTTGATGGGCGAGGAGGGGTTCTCCTCGGACTCCTCGCTGCTCTATCACCGGGGCATCCCCTCGGCGGTGGTCAACGCGGTGCCCTGGGAGCTGCCGGACCAGTCCACGGTGCCCAACCACCCGCTGCTCCCCCGTCACCTCAAGCTGCACGAGCTGTTCGCGGGCCAGGAGTGGAAGTCCGCGGACGTCGTGAGCAGCCGTCGGCTGGTCCTCGGCAACGGCGACGTGCGGATCTCGTACGTCGCCGCCGGGGCCCCCAGCGAGCTGTACCGCAACGGACTCGGCGACGAGTGCGTGTACGTGGAGTCCGGCTCCGGCACGGTCGAGACGGTCTTCGGCTCGATCGAGGTCGGCCAGGGCGACTACGTGATCATCCCGCGCGCCACCACCCACCGCTGGGTGCCGACCGGGGACGAGCCGCTGCGCGCGTACTGCATCGAGGCGAACAGCCACATCACCCCGGTCAAGCGCTACCTGTCCAAGTACGGGCAGCTGCTGGAGCACGCGCCGTACTGCGAGCGGGACTTCCGCGGACCGGTCGGCCCGCTGCTGGCCGACACCCCCGGGGATGTCGACGTCCTGGTCAAGCACCGTGGCCCGCAGGGGGTTTCGGGCACCCGCTACACCGTGCCGCACCACCCCTTCGACGTGGTCGGCTGGGACGGCTGCCTGTACCCGTACGCCTTCAACGTCCGGGACTTCGAGCCGATCACCGGCCGGATCCACCAGCCGCCGCCGGCCCACCAGGTCTTCGAGGGCAACAACTTCGTGATCTGCAACTTCGTCCCGCGCAAGGTGGACTACCACCCGCTGTCGATCCCGGTGCCCTACTACCACGCCAACGTGGACAGCGACGAGGTCATGTTCTACTGCGGCGGCGACTACGCGGCCCGCAAGGGCTCCGGCATCGCCCAGGGCTCGATCTCGCTGCACCCCGGCGGGCACACCCACGGACCACAGCCGGGCGCGTACGAGCGCAGCATCGGCGTGGAGTTCTTCGACGAGCTGGCTGTCATGGTGGACACCTTCCGCCCGCTGGAGCTCGGCGAGGGCGGCCGGGCGAGCGAGGACGACAACTACGCCTGGACCTGGGCAGGTCGGGGGCCCGGGCGATGAGCGGGCTGCCGACGGGGGGAGTGATCCCCGAGCTGTTCCGCGGCCTCTTCGACGACGCGGCGGTGTTCCCGCCGGGGAACCTGCCGGTCGCCGGAGCGGTGCCCGCACACCGGGCCCACCGTACGGCCTGGTACTCCGACGCGGTCGGCCCGCTCCTCTGCGGGGCGGGCCGGCTGGGCGAGTTGGCCGCGGCGGTCGGGACTGGCTCTGCGGCGGAGACCGGCGGCGGGCCGCTCAGGGTCGGGCTGGTGCTGCCGGGGGGCAGCACCGAGCTGGCCCCGGCGCTCGCCGCCGCCGCGCCGTTCGAGACGGCCGGCGTCGAACTGGCCACCCGGGACGCCGCCGAGGCGGTCGCCGAACTGGACCGGCTGCTGCCGCCGGACATCCCGGCCGCCATCGAGGTGCCGCGCGAACTCCTGCGCGGGGACGGCCTGGACGCCGTCCTGGACATCCTGGTGGACAGTCCGTACCGGGCGAAGTTCCGCACCGGCGGACTGGTCGCCGAGGCGTTCCCGGACGAGGCGGAACTGGCCGCCTTCCTCACCGGCTGCGCACAGCGCGGACTGCCGTACAAGTGCACCGCCGGGCTGCACAACGCCGTCCGGCACACCGACCCGGAGACCGGCTTCGAGCACCACGGCTTCCTGAACGTGCTGCTGGCCGCGCAGGAGACCGACCCGGCGGCAGCGGCGGCCGTGCTGGCGGAACGCGACGGCGGGATCCTGGCCAAGGCGGTGCACGCACTGACCGACCGTCAGGTCACGGTGATCCGGAACTCGTTCACGGCTTTCGGCACCTGTAGCATCGCCGAGCCCCTGGGCGACCTGGCCGCGCTCGGCCTGCTGTCGTCGCCCAGTCCACTGCACCAGGAGGACCGTTGACCACCCCCCGCAGCTGGCTCGCCAGCGCCCAGGACTCGCCGTTCGGCGTGCACAACCTGCCGTACGGCGTCTTCACCGCCGCCGACCAGCCCGGGCGGCGCCGGATCGGCGTGCGCGTCGGGGACTTCGTGCTGGACGCCGGGGCGGCCGCCCGCGCGGCCGGCGCGCCGTCCGTGCTGCTGGACGCGGACTCGCTCAACCCGCTGATGGCGGCCGGGCGACCGGTCTGGACCCGGGTGCGGGCGGACCTCACGACGTGGCTCACGGACGAGGCCTTCCGCGAGGCGCTGACGCCGGCGCTGCTGCCGGCGGCCGAGGTCGAACTGCACCTGCCGTTCGAGGTCGCCGACTACGTCGACTTCTACGCCTCCGAGTACCACGCCACCAACCTGGGCCGGATCTTCCGCCCGGGCTCGGAGCCGCTCACCCCCAACTGGAAGCACCTGCCGATCGGTTACCACGGGCGGGCGGGCACGGTCGTGGTCTCCGGCACGCCGGTGGTGCGGCCGAACGGGCAGCGCAAGGCGCCCGCCGACGCCGTGCCGAGCTTCGGGCCGTCCCGCCGGCTGGACATCGAGGCCGAGGTCGGCTTCGTCGTCGGCACGCCGTCCGAGCTGGGCAGCCAGGTCGCGCTGGACGACTTCCGCGAGCACGTGTTCGGCGTCTGCCTGCTCAACGACTGGTCCGCGCGCGACATCCAGGCCTGGGAGTACGTGCCGCTCGGCCCGTTCCTCGGCAAGTCCTTCGCCACCTCGGTCTCGCCGTGGATCGTCCCGCTGGACGCCCTGCAGCACGCCCGGGTCGCGCCGCCGGAGCGCGACGTCGAGCCGCTGGCGTACCTGGACGACCGGGACGGTGAGCCCTGGGGGCTCGACCTGGCGATGGAGGTCCGGCTGAACGGGCACCTCGTCTCCCGCCCGCCGTTCGCCACGATGTACTGGACGGCGCCGCAGCAGCTGACCCACATGACCGTCAACGGCGCCTCGCTGCGCACCGGCGACCTGTTCGCCTCGGGGACGGTCAGCGGGCCGGAGCCGGACACCCGGGGCGCGCTGATCGAGCTGACCTGGAACGGCGAGCAGCCGCTGAAGCTCGCGGACGGGACGACCCGGACCTTCCTGGAGGACGGCGACGAGGTCGCCATCACGGCCACCGCACCCGGACCGGACGGGGTTCTCGTCGGGTTCGGCGAGGTCACGGGGCGGGTGCGGGGCTGACACCGGGGCGTCCGTTCCGGCGGCCGGCGGCTGACGGATGACGGATGACGGATGACAGCGACCGGATGACAGGCGACGGCTGACAGATTTCATCATCTGTCAGCTGTCGTCTGTTTTCTGTTATCTGTTCGCTGTCATCCGTTCGCGGCCGACCGGTGCCCGTCTACAAGCCCGCACCGCCCGTGGCGTCGACGACCCGCCCGGTGACCCAGCGCGCATCGTCGGAGGCCAGGAACGCGACGACGTCCGCGATGTCCTCCGGCTGCCCGACCCTGCCGAGCGCCGCGACCGAGGCCGCGTGGGCCTGCGCCTCCGGGTTGCCGCGCAGCCAGCCCGCGTTGACGTCGGTGTCGACGATGCCGGGCGCGACCGAGTTCACGGTGATCCCGCGCGGGCCGAGCTGCTTGGCGAGGTTGAGGGTGAAGGTGTCCAGAGCCCCCTTGGTCGCGCCGTAGGCGATGATCTCCGGCATGGCGAGCCGGGCCGCCCCGCTGGAGATGTTGATGATCCGGCCGCCGTCCCGCATCCGCTCCAGGCCGTGCCGCACCACGAAGAACGGCGCGCGGACGTTGACGGCGAACACCTCGTCGAACGCCTCCTCGGTCAGCGTGCCGAGGTCCGCGCTGCGCCCGATCCCGGCGTTGTTCACGATGATGTCCACCCCGCCGTCCGGCGCGTGCGCCCCGATCGCCGTGTCGAAGGCCTCCCAGAGCGCGGCCGCGTCGCCGTGCCGGCCGAGTTCGGCCCGCAGCGCGAAGGCCCGGCCGCCGTCCGCGCGGATGCCCGCGACGACCTCCTCCGCCGCCGCCCCGTCGCGGGCGTAGCCGACGGCGACGGTGGCGCCGTCCCGCCCGAGCCGTCGCGCGATGGCCCGCCCGATCCCCCTGCTGCCACCCGTGACCAGCGCGGTCCTGCCCTGCAGCGTGCCCCGAAGTCCGTTCCCGCCCATGGCGAAGCCCCCTTCTGTTGCGTCCACCCGCATCCGGGTATTTGTTGAGCGATCGCTCAAGAAAGAAGCTAGCACACACTTTTTGAGTGAGTGCTCTAAAATTCCATCCATGACCGAGGCGACCGCACCCGACAGCCGGACTCCGGACAACCGGACTCCCGACCGCCCCAGGCGCGGGCGCCCACCGGCCTTCGACCGGACCGAGGCCCTGGCCGCAGCCACCCGGCTGTTCTGGGAGCGCGGCTACGAGGCCACCTCGGTCACCGACCTGACGACCGCCATGGGCATGCGCCCGGGCAGCCTCTACGCCGCGTTCGGCGACAAGCGGTCGCTGTTCGAGGAAGTCGTCCGCCGCTACGGCAGCTCCCCGGTCGGCGCGTTCGCGACCGTCGCACTGGAGGAGGAGCCCACCGCGTACGGTGCCTTCGCCCGCATCCTGCGCGAGGCCGCCGCCATCTACCCCGACCCCTCCCACCCGGCCGGCTGCCTGGTGATCTCCGCCGCCACCAACGTCTCGGTGCAGGACGCCGGGATCCAGGCCCACCTGCGCGAGCTGCGCAACGGGAACACGCGGATCTTCGAGGCCCGGCTCGACCGGGCCCGGACGGACGGCGAACTGCCGCCCGACTCCGACCCGAAGGCGCTGGCCGGCTACCTGGCCACCGTGATCCAGGGCATGTCGCAGCAGGCCCGGGACGGCGCCAGCGCCGCTGACCTGGCCCGCACGGCCGAACTCGCCCTTCGCGCCTGGCCGTAGCCGCCCGGCCCGGGCCCGGCGGCCCCACCGCCCCCGGTGCGGTGATCACAACGGTCCACCCGCCCCGGTACGGTGGGCGGCGGAAGTCCACATCACCGAGGGGACGGGAGCGGTTCCGATGAGCGCAGAGGTGGCGGAGGTCCGGGCGTTCCTGGACGGCGGGGTCGGCCGGATCGTGCTGAACCGGCCGCGCGCGCTCAACTCGCTGACCCACGGCATGATCACCGCCGTGCGCGCGGCGCTGGACGACTGGGCCGGGGACGACCGGGTGCGCGCCGTGGTGCTCACCGGCGCGGGCGAGCGCGGCCTGTGCGCGGGCGCCGACATCCGCGCGCTGCACGACGACGCCAAGGCCGGCGGGGCCGGCGCCCGGGCGTTCTTCCGCGACGAGTACCGCCTGAACGCGCTGATCGCCCGCTACCCGAAGCCGTACGTCGCGGTGATGGACGGCATCACGATGGGCGGCGGCATCGGCCTGTCCGCCCACGGCGCGATCCGGATCGTCACCGAACGGTCCACCCTCGCGATGCCCGAGACCCGGATAGGCCTGGTCCCGGACGTCGGCGGCAGCCTCCTGCTCGCCCGCGCGCCGGGCGAGTCCGGCCTCCACCTCGGGCTCACCTCGGCCTCGATGGGCCCCGGCGACGCGGTGCTGTGCGGGTTCGCGGACCACTACGTGCCCTCGGCCCGGATCCCGGAGCTGCTCGACGCCCTCGCCCGCGCCACCGCGGCCGAAACCACCGGCACCGTGGAAGCCGTCGGAGCCGTGCAGGCCGTGCAGGCCGTGCAGGCCGTCGTCGCCGCGCACGCGGAGCCCGCGCCGCCCGCCGTCCTCGCCGACCGGCGCGCCTGGATCGACGCCTGCTACGCGGCCGACACCGTCGAGGAGATCGTCGACCGCCTGCTCGACTCCGGCGTCCCGGAGGCGAAGGAGGCCGCCGAGCAGTTGCTCGGGAACTCCCCCACCGCCGTCAAGGCCACCCTGGCCGCGCTGCGCCGGGCCCGCACGCTCCCCTCGCTGGAGGCCGCGCTCGACCAGGAGTACCGCGTCTCCTGCGCCGCGCTGGACGGCCACGACCTGGTCGAGGGCATCCGCGCCCAGGTGATCGACAAGGACCGCAACCCGCGGTGGGAGCCCGCCACGCTCGCCGGGGTGACGGAGGCCGACGTGGCGCGCTTCCTCGCGCCGCGCCCGGATGACGAGCTGGGCCTGGCCTGACCGACCTCCCAACCCACCACCCGCACACCTGGAGCCCGTCATGAACCACCCGGTGCCGTCGGCGCCCCCACCCGGGGACGCCGACCCGCTGTCCCGGGTGCCGCTCGGCGAGCAGGTGCGCGGGCTACTGCTGGAGGGCCTGCTGAGCGGGCGCTGGCAGCCCGGGGAGCGGATCGTCGAGCGGCGCCTGGCCGCCGAGTTGAACGTCAGCCAGGCGCCGGTCCGTGAGGCGCTGCGCTCGCTGCAGACGCTCGGACTGCTCGACGCCGAGCCGAACCGGGGCGTCCGGGTGCGCACGATCGGCCCGGCCGAGCTGCGGGAGGTCTACCGGGTGCGGGCCGCGCTGGAGCGGCTGGCCGCCGAGTCGGCGGTGGTCCGGCTGGCCGGGGACACCGCCGCGCTGGAGCGGCACGCCGAGCTGATGGCGGCTGCCGCCACGGCGGGCGACACGATCGCGCAGGCCCGGCACGGCGTGGCCTTCCACCGCGAGATCGTGGCCGCCTCCGGCAACGGGACGCTGCTGCGGACCTGGGAGGGCCTCGGGGTCGAGGTGTGGACGGTGCTGTCACTGCACCGGGCCAGGCCGGAGCTGCACGAGAACGCCGCCGACCACCGGCCGCTGATCGAGGCCTTCCGCCGGCAGGACCCGGAGGCCGGACGGCTGCTGGCGGAGCACGTCCTGGAGTACTCCCGGCGCACCGCCTGAGCCTCGCAAGCACGAGGACCCTCCCCTTACCTTCCCTTTCCTCCCCTCAAATGGTTCGCACAAAAATGATCGATCATCTCTCAAACTACCCGCCAGTAGCGGTTGACGCACCGCCAGATCACTCCCTACCGTCCAAAGAGTTCCATCAAGAGGAACGTCATTCCGCATCCCGGAATAGGCGCGCCTGAAGCGCATCGCCAAAGGGGAACCACCCGTGTCCCAGCTCGACCAGCTTCCCGACCACGACCCCGAGGAGACCGCGGAGTGGCGCGCGTCCCTCGACGCCGCCCGCGACACCGTCGGCCCGCACCGCGCCGCCCACCTCCTGCGCCGCCTCGTCGAACACGCCGAACTGCGCGGCCTCGGCCTCCCCCCGCTGCTGGACACCCCGTACGTCAACACCATCCCCACCGCCGACGAACCGGAGTTCCCCGGCGACGAGGAGATGGAGCGCCGGATCACCGCCTGGAACCGCTGGAACGCCGCCGCCATGGTGACCAGGGGCAACCACCGCGGCGGCCTGGGCGGGCACATGGCCACCTACGCCTCCGCCGCCTGGCTCTACGAGATCGGCTTCCAGCACTTCTTCCGCGGCAAGGAGGCCGACGGCTCCGGCGACCAGCTGTACGTGCAGGGCCACGCCGCACCCGGCGTCTACGCCCGCGCGTTCCTCGAAGGCCGGCTCTCCGAGGCCCAGTTGGACCGGTTCCGCCAGGAGACGGGCGGCGACGGCCTGCCCTCGTACCCGCACCCGCGCCGGCTGCCCTGGTTCTGGGAGTTCCCGACCGTGTCGATGGGCCTCGGCCCGCTCTCCGCGATCCACCAGGCCCGGTTCAACCGGTACCTGACCGCACGCGGGATCAAGGACACCTCCGGCTCGCACGTGTGGGCCTTCCTCGGCGACGGCGAGATGGACGAGCCGGAGGCGACCGCCGCACTGGCCCTGGCCGCGCGCGAACGGCTGGACAACCTCACCTTCGTGGTCAACTGCAACCTCCAACGCCTGGACGGGCCGGTACGCGGCAACGGCAAGATCGTGCAGGAGCTGGAGCGCCGGTTCCGCGCGGCCGGCTGGAACGTGGTCAAGTCCCTGTGGGGCGAGGCCTGGGACGGCCTGCTGGCCCGCGACACCACCGGGGCACTGGTCCGCCGCCTCGGGGAGGTGCCGGACGGGCAGTTCCAGACCTACGCCGCCTCGGACGCCCGCTACATCCGCGAGCACCTCTTCCACTCCTCCCCCGAACTGCGCGCGCTCGCCGCGACCATGGACGACCGACGGCTGACGGAGACCGTCGCCACCTCCCGGGGCGGCCACGAACCGCGCAAGGTGTACGCGGCGTACCGCGCGGCACTGGAGCACCGGGGCGCACCCACCGTGGTGCTGGTGCAGACCGTCAAGGGCTGGACGCTCGGCCCCGGGTTCGAGGCCCGCAACGCCAACCACCAGATGAAGAAGCTCTCCGCCCCGGAGTTCCGGGCGATGCGCGACCTGCTCGAACTCCCCATTCCCGACAGCGCGTTGGAAGGCGACCTGGTCCCGTACGCGCACCCCGGGCCGGACTCGCCGGAGGCCCGCTACCTGCGTGAGCGCCGCGCCGCACTGGGCGGCCCCGCACCCGCCCGGCGGCTGCGCTTCACCCCGCTGCCCGAGCCGCCCGCGAAGCCCTTCGAGGCACTGTCCAAGGGCTCGGGCACCCAGGAGATCGCCACCACCATGGCCTTCGTCCGCCTGGTCAAGGACCTCATGCGGGACAAGGCGAGCGGCCACCGCTGGGTGCCGATCGTCCCGGACGAGGCACGCACCTTCGGCATGGAGTCGCTCTTCCCCACCGCCGGGATCTACTCCCCGCTGGGCCAGACCTACGACTCCGTCGACCGCGACCAACTGCTCCACTACAAGGAGTCGGCCACCGGCCAGATCCTCAACGAGGGCATCACCGAAGCCGGTTCGATGGCCTCGCTGACCGCCGCCGCGACCTCGTACGCGACCCACGGCGAGCCGGTGGTCCCGTTCTACATCTTCTACTCGATGTTCGGCTGGCAGCGCACCGCCGACCAGATGTGGGCACTGGCCGACCAGTTGGGCCGGGGCTTCCTGATCGGCGCCACCGCCGGCCGCACCACGATGACCGGCGAGGGCCTGCAACACGCCGACGGCCACTCCCCGTTGATCGCCTCCACCAACCCGGCCACGCTCTCCTACGACCCGGCCTTCGGCTACGAGGTGGCGGTCATCGTCCGCGAGGGACTGCGCCGGATGTACGGCAGCAGCGAGCAACACCCCCACGGCGAGGACGTGTTCTACTACCTGACCGTCTACAACGAGCCGCTGACACAGCCGGCGATCCCGGCGGGGGACGAGGTCGCGGACGGCATCCTGCGCGGCCTCTACCGCTACCGCCGCGCCGACCCGGCGGCGCCCGCCGACGCTCCGCGCATCCAACTGCTCGCCTCCGGCACCGCCGTGCGCTGGGCCCTGGCCGCCCAGCAGCGGCTCGGCGAGGAGTGGGGGGTGGCGGCCGACGTCTGGTCCGCGCCGTCCTGGACGGAGCTGCGCCGCGAGGCGCTGGACTGCGACGCGGCCGACCTGGCACAGGCGGCGGCCGGTACGGGCGCGGCGGCCCGCGTCCCGTACGTCACCCGGGCGCTGGCCGGGGCACCCGGGCCGGTGCTGGCGGTCAGCGACTGGATGCGCGCGGTCCCGGACCAGATCCGGCCGTGGGTGGAGCAGGACTGGACCTCGCTCGGCACCGACGGCTTCGGGCTCTCCGACAGCCGCGAGGCGGCCCGACGGCACTTCGGGGTGGACGCCGAGTCGGTCACGGTGGCGGCCCTGGCCGCACTGGCCCGCCGGGGCGAGGTGAAGGCGGAGACCGTGCGGCAGGCGGCGGAGCGCTACGGCGTCCGGTTCTGACCTGGTGACCCCGGTGCCGGGCCGGTTCCCCGGCGCCGGGCTCCTGACGGCTGACCGGCTCGGGACCAGCGTCCGGCTCGTGACCGGCGTCTCGCATACCAAGACTGGCGCGGGACCGGGCGCGTCGTAGATCGTTGGGTGGTCAGGGCGCACCCGCACGGCGCCGAGCAGCGGACATGGGAGTCGACGGCGATGACCGAGACCGAGACCTACGAGACGATCCTGGTCGAGCGCAAGGGCCGGGTGGGGCTGATCACGCTCAACCGGCCCAAGGCGCTCAACGCGCTGAACACCCAGCTGATGAACGAGGTGGTCGCGGCCGCCACCGCCTTCGACCGGGACCCCGAGATCGGCTGTCTGGTGATCACCGGCTCGGAGAAGGCCTTCGCGGCCGGCGCCGACATCAAGGAGATGCAGGGCAACCGGTTCCCGGACGTCTACCTGGACGACTGGCTGGGCCCGTGGGACCGGTTCGGCGCGCTGCGCAAGCCGGTGGTGGCGGCGGTCGCCGGGTTCGCCCTGGGCGGCGGCTGCGAGCTGGCGATGATGTGCGACATCCTGCTGGCGGCGGACACCGCGAAGTTCGGGCAGCCGGAGATCAAGCTGGGCGTCCTGCCCGGCATCGGCGGCTCGCAGCGGCTGACCCGGGCGGTCGGCAAGGCGAAGGCGATGGAGCTGTGCCTGACCGGCCGGATGATGGGTGCCGAGGAGGCCGAGCGGGCCGGCCTGGTCTCCCGGATCGTCCCGGCGGACCAGCTGCTGGCCGACGCGCTGGCCACCGCCGAGACCGTCGCCGCGATGTCCACCACGGCGGCCGTCATGCTCAAGGAGAGCGTCAACCGCGCCTTCGAGACGACGCTGGCCGAGGGTGTCCGCTTCGAGCGCCGCCTCTTCCACGCGGTCTTCGCCACGGCGGACCAGAAGGAGGGCATGGCGGCCTTCGCCGAGAAGCGCCCGCCGGAGTTCACCAACCGCTGACGGACGGCGGACGGCGTCCGACGGAGTGCGGCGGAGCACGGCGGACGGATGACAGCTGACAGATTTCAGCTTTCAACATCTGAAATCTGTCAGCTGAACTCTGTCATCCGTCAGCTGTCGGCTCTCTCAGCCGTATCGGCCGTGGCCCGTCACCCGGCCTCGCCCGCGCCCTCCTCCGGGTCCTCCCCCGAGTCCTCCTCCAGCGCCACCGTGTTCAGTCGGGCCAGTCCGCTGCGGGTTGCGGCGACCACGATCCGGTCACCCGGGGTGAGCCGCCGGGTCCGGTCGGGCACGCCCCACTGGAGGTGCGCGCCCCGGGCGAAGCGGACGGCGATCACCCGGACACCGCCCGGGTCCTCCAGGTCGTGCCGGTTGAGGCCGATCAGTCCGCTGCCGTCCTCCACCGCCAGTTCGGCGATCAGCAGCGCGTGCCGGAACACCGACAGCGTGCCGCGCACCTCACGGCCCATCAGCGCCGCCGCGAAGGCGGGTGCGGCCAGGTAGGACACCGACCGCGACGCCGCATTGTCCAGCGTCTTGTAGAAGTGTCCGGCGAAGTCGTCGTCGAACAGCCGTACCACCACCCGGACTTCGGGGTTGCCGTGCCGCGCCTCCAGCGCGGCCTCCAGGTTGGTGGCGTCGTCACCGCTGACCGCGACCAGTGCCCGGCTGTGCTTCAGCCGGGCCCGGCGGAGCTGTTCCTCGAACGGGCCGTCGCCCATCACGACCGGGATCCCGAGCGCCCGGACGGCGGCGACGCCGCGCGCCTGCGGGTCCCGTTCCATGCAGACCACCGGCACGCCCAGTTCGTGCAGTTGGGTCGCGACCCGGGTCCCGACGTTGCCGAGCCCGACGACGATCACATGGTCCCGGGTGCCCGCTCCGGGGCTGCGCGGCTGCCCGCGCCGCCCGGAGCCCAGTACCTCGACCGCGATCGCGGTGGCGACCGGCGCGAAGGTGATCCCGCAGATGGTGATCACCACCTGCGCGACCCGCTGCCAGAACCCGCCGGTACCGGACCCGGCGGCGATGTCGGAGAGCTGGTCCGGCTGGGCGGCGCCGGCCAGGTCGAGCAGTGAGATGTAGACGGTCCAGCCGAAGTTCCGGTTGAGGTACCAGAGCACGCCGAAGGCCATCAGTACGGCGGCGAAAGCGGTGAGCAGCACCAACCGCATCCGGGCACTGGTGAAGAAGCGCATGGTGTCGAGCACCCGCCAGCGCAACCGCCGTCGCCAGCCGATCGGCTCCCGGGGCTCGATCCGCAGGACCTGAAGCGCGGCGGTGCCGCCCGGCTCCTCCTCCCCCTCCCCCTCGGGCTCAGGCTCCGTCCCGGGGGCAACCTCGGCCCCGGCCTCGGCACGGATTTCGGCACGGGTTTCGGCACCGGCCTCCCGCACCGGTTCGCGCCGCACGCCCCCGGGGCGGATCGGCCCGTCGTCGCCGAACTCGCGGGCGAGCCGGACGAACGCGGCCGAGTCGCCCTGCTGCTCCGGCAGCAGTCGGATCTTGCTGAGGTCCTGCCGGTCGATCTGGTCGGCGACCACGCAGACCCGGTCGGAGGTGATGGCGTCGTCGAAGGCGATGTGCAGGTAACGTCCGTCGATCTCGACCGAGTTGGGGCGGCCGAGCGCGGCTGCGGCGAAGGCCGGGGCGGCGGTGGCCGACCCGGAGAGCGCGGCGCCGTTCCTGAGCAGCCGTTCGATGTTCTCGCCGAGCCGCTGGTTGAACATCCGGAAGACGATGCGGATGTCCGGGTTGTGGTTCTGGGCGCTGAGTGCGGCGTGGATGTTCTCCTGGTCGCTTCCCTCGACCAGGGCGAGGCCGCGCGCGGTGCCGATGGACACCGCCCGGAGGGCCTCGTCGGTGATGCTGGTGTACTCCACGACTGCGGCGACACCGGGGAGTTGCTCGATCCGGGGCGCGTGGTCGCGGGTCCGGTCGGCGACCAGGACGACGACCGGTACCTCGTAGTGCTCGACGAGCTCCAGGATCAGTCGGTGCGCCAGCGCATTGCCCCCGCAGACGATGTAGTGCTGACTGATCGGCTCGACCGGAGGGGTCCCCCACCCTTCAGAAGTCATACCGACGGATGATATCGACGGCGAGTGGCCGGAAGGTGTCGTTCCGGCGACTGCGGCACATCCCTCGAACGGCCGTATCCGGCGCGCGCCCCGGCGGCGGCACGGACAGGCTGGGGTTCGTTCCCTGCCCGCCACCCACCGGGCCCGTCCGGCCCGCCCGGCCTTCCCGGCCCACGCGCCTCCTGCCGGAGCCCGCCACTACCGCCCCACTATCGCCCGACTACCGCCCCACTACCGCCACCACCGACTCGGCCCGAGCCGACCCAGCCCGAGGAGTACGCCACCGTGGTCTCACCGATCATCACCCCCGACGGTTCCCCGGTCCAGGGCCCGCTCGGACTGCTCGCCAAGGCCGCCTGGCAGATCCTGCTGGTCGCCGGACTCGCCTCGCTCGCCCTCGGGATCGTGGTCTTCGCCTGGCCCAAGCAGACGCTGCTGGTGGTGGGCGTGCTGTTCGGCCTCTACCTGCTGGTGATCGGCATCGTGCAGCTGGTCGCCGCGTTCGGCACCCACGCCACCACCGCGCTGCGGGTGCTGGCCTTCATCAGCGGCGCGCTCTGCGTCCTGCTGGGACTGCTCTGCTTCCGCAGCGCGGTGCGGTCCCTGCTGCTGCTCGCGCTGTGGATCGGGATCGGCTGGCTCTTCCGCGGCATCACCCAGCTCGCCGCGGCGATCTCCGACCCGCTGATGCCCGCCCGTGGCTGGCAGGCCTTCGCGGGCGTGGCCAACACCCTGGCCGGCGTGCTGCTGATGGTCTGGCCGGTCGGTTCGATCGCGGCGCTGACCGTCCTGGCCGGCTGCTGGCTGGTGATCCTGGGGTTGGTCGAGATCGTGACGGCGATCCAGGTGCGCAGCCGCGCCAAGCAGATCCCGTCGGGGGTCTGACGCACGGCCCGGTCTGGCCCATGAGGTGCGGAGGCCGCCTCCGTCACGGCCTGGGCGCGTAGCCCAGCCGGAACGTGGCGGCCTCCAGCCTCTCCGCGTCGAGCCGGACGTCGGTCAACCGCTCGGCCAGCGCGAACGCGGCCTCGGTGTGCTGCCCGTTGCGCCCGCCGCCGAGGTCGAAGCCGCAGGCGGTCAGCAGGTCGGGGATGCCGGGGGCGTCGGCGTCCGAACCGTGGCGCTGGTCGGCGAAGAGCGGCTCGAACTGGAGCCGGCAGCTGCCGTGCTCCCACCAGTGGAAGCTGTCCACGGCGCCGGCGCTCCGGAAGTGCGAGACGGCCCGGGTGCCGTCGCCGAGACGGGGGACGACCTCGTACAGGCTGCCGAGGTAGCCGTACGGCTCGACCGCGAGGGCCCAGCCGTCCAGTTCGGTGATTGCGACGAGCAGCCGGTCGTCGTCCTCGCCGAGCAGGGCTTCGGCCTCTGTGTCCTCCCCGTCGTCGAACGTCTCCCAGGCCGCGACCGCCGCGTCCAGCCCGGTGACCTCACGCCCGGGCAGGGCCTCGAAGCGGCGCAGCAGTTCATCGGCGGTGACCCCCTGGACGTGGGTGAGGCAGTAGGCCTCACCCAGGACGGGGTAGCGCTGCTCGAACCAGGTGTAGTCGGTGGCGTGTGCGGCGGTCATGCCCCGATCATGCCGGACCCCACCGACACCGCCGGGGCCGGGCCGGTCGGCCTCGGATCCGGACCGGAGCCGGGCCCGGAGCCAGAGCGGCCTCAGAGCCAGACCGGCGCGTCCGTCCCCCAACGCCCCGGCGGGCGGGACCAGTCGGCGGGCGCGCCCGCGTACCCGATCGGCGGCAGGGCGTGGCGCAGCCGCCCGTACGGGGAGTCGGTCTCGACGAGCCACCGGGCCGGGTCGTAGGGCTCGGCGGAGGCGGCCTCCGGCGTCTCCCGTTCGATCCGGTGCATCAGCCAGGAGGCGGTGCCCGCGAAGGAGAAGCGCAGATGGCGGCCGCCGGGTCGGCCGGTGCGCTGTTCGGTGAGGGCGCGCAGGACGCCGGCGGCGACGAGGTAGCCGGTGCCGTGGTCGAGGGCCTGGGCCGGCAGGGCGCCGGGGCGGCCGTCGGGGGCGGCCTCGTGGGCGGCGATGCCGACGCCGGCCTGGACCAGGCTGTCGAAGCCCCGCCGCCCGGCCCACGGGCCGGTCCAGCCCCAGGCGCAGATCCGGGCGACGATCAGGTCGGGGCGGCGGGCGAACAGCGCGTCGGGGGCGAGGCCGTGGGCGTCGAGGGCGCCGGGCCGGTACGCGGTGACGAGGACGTCGGCGGTGGCGAGCAGTTCCTCGAAGGCGGCGCGACCGTCTGGCTCGGCGAGGTCGAGGAGGGTGGAGCGCTTGCCGAAGCCGGTGTCGGCGTGGGCGTCCTCGGCCTCGGGCAGCCGGGGCGAGTCGACGCGCAGGACGTCGGCGCCGAGCAGGGCGAGGGTGCGGGTGGCGACCGGTCCGGCGATCACCCGGGTGAGGTCGAGGACCCGGACCCCGGCGGCGGGCCGGTCCACCGGGGCTTCGCCGAGCGGGCGGGCGGCCGGGGCTCCGGCGCCGCTTGCCCGCCCCGTCTCCAGGTGCTCCACCAGGGGGTGCACGGCAGCCCTCACCGGCGCGACCGCCACGGCGAGCGCCCCAGCCTCGTACGCGCGTTCCTGGATCTGCTCGGAGGGCAGCCGGCCGAGCACCTCGGCGAGTTGCTCGGGCCCGGCGTCGGCGGCGAGGCCGAGGGCGGCCAGCAGCCTGGTCCGGTGGTGCGGGTAGTTGGCGTGGGTGCGGACCCAGCCGTCGGCGGTGCGCCAGAAACCGGAGTGCGGGGCGAAGCCGACCGGCGTACGGCCGTCGATCGTCAGGTGCCGCTCGCTGATGAAGGAGGTGGCGACCGCGCCCTGGTCCACCCGGACGGCGGGGACGGGGCCGCCGGTGCGCAGTGCGGCGAGTTCGGCCGCGGCGAGCGAGCAGGCCGCCACCGTGGCCCGGGCGAGGCGCCGAACCGGGAGTCCGGAGGGCAGGACCGCCTCCGGGCCGTGGAAGCTCACCCGCTCCAGCAGGGCGGCCGGTCCGCCGAGCGCCGCCCACACCTCGGCGGTGGGTCCGTCCGCGGCGGGTCGGCTGGCGGTGGACCGGTCCGCGGTGGACCGGTCCGCGGTGGACCGGTCCGCGGTGGGTCCGTCCGCTGCGGGTCGACCGGCGGTGGACCGGTCAGCGGGTTCACCACCGCTCGCGGCTCCGGTGGCACCGACGGCTTCTGCGGGCAACGGACGATCAGTCATGTCCGGCATTGTGCTCCGCTTCTCAGGCGGCCGCTGTGACGCCCGCCACCAGCATCAGCAGCACCGCGGAGACCATCGTCATCCGGCGGGCCGCCTGCGGGGTGCCGCCGAACCGGCCGCCGAGCCGCCCGCTGGCGTGCGCGACCAGCCCGTACACCACGGCGCAGGCCAGCACGTTGAGGGAGCCGAGCGCGAGCACCTGCCCGCCGACCGGCAACGCGGCGCCCGGGTCGACGAACTGCGGCACCAGGGAGAGGTAGAGCAGCAGCCCCTTGGGGTTGAGCAGGGCGGTCAGCATGCTCTGGCGCAGCACGGTCGCGGTCGGCTGCGGCTTGGGCGCGGTCAGGGCCGTGGCGCCTCCGCCCTTGCGCAGCGCGAGCAGCATGGTGACGGCCAGCACCAGCAGGTACACGGCTCCGGTGAGGCGCAGCACGGGCAGGGCGGCGGGGACGGCGCGCAGTGCGGCGGCCAGTCCGGCACTGGAGAGCAGGGTGTGGACCGCGTACCCGGCGCAGACGCCGCCGACCGCGGTGAGCGCCGCGCGCCGGCCCTGGCCGAGGCCCCGGGCGGCGATGTAGAGCCAGTCGGGCCCCGGGGTGCAGACCAGCAGCAGGTCGACTCCGAGGAAGAGGAGGAGGGCGTGGGTGTCCATGGGATGGGTGGCCTGTCGTACTCGTCGCGGTGTGGGCCCCGGCGGGGGTCCGGGGGCGTCCCGGCGGTGGGTACGGGTACCTGGGTACGCGGACGACGACCGGTGCGGTCACTGAAGGTAGCCGGACAGGACTGGCACGCGATGGCCACTTCCTGCTCGCCCGAGCGGCGTTTTGGCACAATATTGCGCCATGGACCGAATCGACCGCAGAATCCTCCGCGAGCTCCAGCAGGACGGCCGCCTGAGCAACACCGACCTGGCCTCCCGGGTGGACCTCACCCCCTCCCCCTGCCTGCGGCGGGTGCGCCAACTGGAGCAGGACGGCGTGATCCGCGGCTACCGGGCGCTGCTGGACGGCGCGGCGGTCGGCCGGGGCTTCCAGCCCTTCGTGACGATCACCATGCGTCACGAGGACCAGGTGACGGTCGCCGAGTTCGAGCGCCGGGTGGCCGAACTGCCGGAGGTGGTCGAGGCGCACCGGCTGTTCGGCGAGCCGGACTACCTGCTGCGGATCGCGGTCGCCGACATCGCCGCGTACGAGCGCTTCATCACCGACGTGCTCTCCGGGCTGCCGGGCATCGCCCAGGTCAACTCGCACCTGACGATGAAGCAGGTGAAGGCCGACCGGGGGCTGCCGGTCGGCGGGTAGGGCGCGGGCCCCGGGGGGCGGCCGACCCCTCCGAAGAAGGCCCGGAAGGCTTCAGAAGGTGAAGCGCAGCGCGCGGACCCGGTGGTCGAAGCTCGACGGGACGAGCTCCGGCTCGCCGACCGACCGTGCCTCGGGCAGGCGGGTGAACAGCTCCCTGAACAGCGCCGTCATCTCCTGGCGGGCCAGGTGCGCGCCGAGGCAGTAGTGCGGGCCCCCGCCGCCGTAACCGAGGTGGGGGTTGGGCGTGCGGGTGATGTCGAAGGCCTCCGGATCGGGGAAGACCGCCTCGTCGCGGTTGGCCGAACCGTAGAACAGCGCGACCTTCTCCCCGGCCCGAAGCAGCGGTCCGCCGGGTCCGCCGAGCTCGTGGTCGACGGCGACGGTCCGATGGAACTGGATGATCGGCGCGGTGTGGCGGACCATCTCGTCCACCGCGCCGTCGAGCCGCCCGTTCAGGTCCGCGAGGAGCAGGGCGCGCTGCTCGGGGTGGACGGTCAGCAGGTGCAGGCCGTGGGCGAGCGCGTTGCGGGTGGTCTCGACCCCGGCGACCAGCAGCAGGGTGAAGAAGGCCCCGAGCTCGCGGCCGGTGAGCCTGCGGCCGTCGACGTCGGCGGTGACCAGGGCGGAGATCAGGTCCTCGGCCGGCCGTCGGCGGCGCTCCCGGCCGATCCCGGCGACGATGACCTGCATCCGGGCGAGCGCCCGCAGTCCGCGCCCGGGCGAACGGAGCCGGTGGCGCAGCGAGCGGGCCACCCCGATGTCCGCGGAGGTGCGGTTGACCAGGTCGAGGATGGCCCGGCGGGGCCGCTCGGGGATGCCCATCATGGTGCAGATCACCTGGAACGGGAGTTCGGCGGCGACCGCGGCCACGAAGTCCTCCGGACGGTCCCGCTCGACCCGGTCGACCAGGGCGGCGCTGATCCGCCGGACGTCCTCCTCGACCCGGCCGAGCAGCCGCGGGGTGAACGCCCGCGAGACGATCCGGCGCAGCTGGGCGTGCCGGGGGTCGTCCAGGTTGACCATCGAGTCGCCGAACAGCAGCCGGACCCACCGGGCCGGGGCGGGGGTGGTGACACCGGGGCCGCTGAGGAAGACGGCGGGGGTGCGGCTGGCCTCGACCACGTCGGCGTGGCGGACCAGCGCGTGGAAGCCCTGGCCGGTGGCGCGGTCCCCGAAGAACACCGGACCGGGACGGCGGCGCAGCTCGGCGAAGGCGGCGGCACGGGCGGGGGCGGGCAGCCGCCAGAAGCCGGGGTCGGCCAGGTCGGCGGTCGCCGCCCCACCGGTGGGCCCGGCTGCTCCGGCGGGCCCGCCCGATACATCGGGCCCGGCGGCGTCGGGCCCGGCGACGTCGGCGACGGACTCCGCGGCTTCCATCGGGGTCTCCAAGGCCGGACCTCCCTGCGGCTGGACGGCATCCTTCCGGCACGTACGGAACGTGCGCGACTGTGCACATCTAGTGACCACGCGGTGAGTCCTTGTCAAACCGCACCGATGGTCGTACGAGCCGTTGTTCGGGTCGGCGCGCCGGGGCGGGCGACCTGCGACCGGACCCCGAAGGACGACGCCGACCGAGCCCCCGGGCGGGCGGCCGGGCATGTTCTCACGGGGTGGAACCGGCCAATACCGGAGGGTGCGGTACGGGCCGGACGACGCGGGTGCGACGATGAGTGCCATCGTGATGACCGACCGGATCCGCCTGCTGCGCGCCGTGGTCTTCGCCGCGCTGTGCGTGGCGATGGCCGCCACGGCGCACGTCGCCATGGCCGGTTCCGGCGTCTCGCCGACGGTACTGGTCGGCGCCTTCGCGGCGATCCTCGGACTGACCTGGCTGCTCGCCGGGAAGCGGCGCGGACTCGGTGTGATCAGCATTTGGATGGTCGCGGCACAGACCGCACTGCACCAGCTGTTCGAACAAGCCGGGGCGCTCGGCCGAGGGGGCGGCGGTCTCGGCCGGCTCGCCACCACGGACTGGGCCGGGCTACTGCTCTGCAACCCGGACCGCGCGACCGGCGGGCTCTCGCCGACCGAGCTCGCCCGGATGGCGGGCATCGACCCGGACCTCCCCCCGGCCACCGGCGGACTGCACCCGGCGGGCGCGATGCACCACGGGACCATGGACGCCGCCCGGGCCTCGGGGGCGCTTGCCGACGGGACGGCCACCGACCTGGGGATGCCCGGGATGCCCGGGATGTCCGTCGGCGCGCCCGACGCGACGACGGGCGGCGTCACCCACGGCATGACCCACGGAATGTCCCACGGGATGTCGGACGGCATGTCCCACGCGATGTCGCCGGGGATGGCCGCCGCCCACATCCTGGCCGCACTGGCCTGCGCGCTGCTGCTCTGGCGCGGCGACGCGGCACTGGTCCGGCTCTTCGACCTGCTCGGCACGCTGGGCAGCGTGGTCGCGGGGGCACTGCTGCTCCCGCTGCTGGCGCTCTTCGCGCGCCCCCTCGGCTTCCGGGCCCCGGCACCGCCCCGGCCCGCCGACGACCGGGCCGCGCCGCCCCGGTCGGTGCTGCTCACGCATGCCGTGGTCCGGCGGGGCCCGCCGGCGTTCGCCCTCGCCTGCTGACGCGCCCGCCGCTACTCCCCTCCCCAAGCCGCCTCCGGCCGCCGGGACCCCCGCGACGGGCAGGTCGCCCTGCCGTACGGCCGAGCCTTCCGCCGCCGTAGCCAGGGCGCGGGCCCGCGTCCGCCGCCGCACCACCCGGCTTCCCCGGGAGGTACGGCGTGCCGCGCGGCTGCCCACGGACGCCGACGGTGCCGCCCTGCACGGCACCGCTACAAGCCCTTCCCTCGGGACCTCTCCATGCCTGACTTCGACGGCGCACCGGCTCCGGCCACCGCCACCGTCCCACCCCTCCGGCCGCTACCCCTCCGGTGCCTTCCGCTCCGGCGCCTTCCCCTCCGGCCCGGCCTCCGCCAACCCGGTCTCCGCCGGCCCGGTGTCCGCCAGCCCGGCCAGCAGTCGGGCCGACCACTCCGGCGACGGCCCGTCGGCGGCGGCCTCCCGGACACGACCACGCAGCCGCTCCGCCCGGTCCAGCCACTCCCGGCAGCCGGTGCAGCGCGCGACGTGCCTGTCCAGCCGGGCCTCCGGCACGCCGCCCGGTTCGCCGTCGAGCCTGGCGGACAGAGCGGTACGGAACTGCGCGCATCTCATATGCCTATCGTCCCGCACGGTCTCCATGGCCGGGCCGACCGGGTCGGAGGCCGCCGTGGATGACGAGCAGCTCACCGCGCTCGCACTGACCGCCCGCTCCGGCCGGGCAGCGGACGTCGAGGCCTTCGTCCGTGCGACCCAGCGGGACGTGTGGCGATTCGTCGCCCACCTGACCGACGTGCAGTCCGCCGACGACCTCGCCCAGGAGACCTTCCTGCGCGCACTGCGCGGCCTGCCGGCGTTCGCCGGGCGCTCCTCAGCCCGCACCTGGCTGCTGTCGATCGCCCGCCGCACGGTCATCGACCGGTACCGGATGGCCGCCGCCCGGCCGCGCTGCGCGGCACTGCCGGACTGGCAGGAGGCGGCGGAGCGGCAGAGCGGCACCCCGGAGGCCGGGTTCGAGGACGGCATCGCGCTCGACGACCTGCTCGACCGGGTGCCCGCCCAGCGGCGGGAGGCCTTCGTGCTGACCCAGGTGGTCGGACTGAGCTACGCCGAGGCCGCCGAGGTCGCCGGCTGCCCCGTCGGCACCGTCCGCTCCCGGGTCGCCCGGGCCCGCGAGGAGCTGATAGCGCGCCTCCGGGCGGCGGAGGCCGGGGAACTCGCGGCAGCCTGCTGAGCGACGGCCGCGAACAGTCGACGGACGACGGACACCGGACGACGGACGACAGGCGACGGAGAACAGATCACAAGTAACAGATGACAGCTGACAGATTTCAACATCTGTCAGCTGTCATCTGTCACCCCGGGTCCGCCGCCCGCTGACCCCAACCGCCGAACCCTCCCACCGAACCCGCCCACCGGAAAAATCCCCCAAGTGTTCGGAACCGGAGCCACCCCGCCACCGACTGCTGTACCGGACCCCGCCGCCGAGGCGGTGTCCGGTCACGCAGAACGGGAACGGAGGGACTCCATGCCGACAGAACACCCTTCGGCCGCACCGTCACTGACGCATCGTCAGCCCGAGCCGGTCGACCGCTGGAGCCTGGTCGTCGCCGCAGGCCTGCTCTCGTTCGTCGCGATGCTCGACATGAACGTGGTCAACCTCGCGCTCCCCGACATCTCGGCCGGTCTCCACGTCTCCCCCGGAGTCGCCCAGTGGGCCGTCCTCGGATACCAACTCCCGCTGATCGCCCTGCTGTTGCCGGCCGGGCGATGGTTGGACCAGGTCGGCACCCGGTCGGCCCTGCTGCTCGCGGTCGGCTGCTTCGCCGGCTGCAGCGTACTGGCGGCCATGGCCCCGTGGGCCGGCTGGCTGATCGCGGCCCGGCTGCTGCAAGGCGCCTTCGGGGCCGTGCTCTTCGTCCTGATGCCGGTGCTCGCCGCGACATCCGTACGGCCCGAGCTGCGCGGGCGGGCGATGAGCGTGCCCGCGACCCTGGGGCCGCTCGGCGCCGTGACCGGCCCGGTCCTCGGCGGCCTGCTGCTGGACCACCTCGGCTGGCGGGCGATATTCCTGGTCAAGCTGCCGGTCTGCCTGGCCGCCGTGCTGATCGTGCGGCGGCACGCCCCGCGCCGGGGCGGGCTGCGGCTGCCCGACCGGGGTTCGCTCGGCGACGCCGCCCTGATCGGCGGCGCCGTGGCCGCCGTCCTGCTCGGGCTCACCCTGGCCCCGGAGGCGCCGCAGTGGCTGCTGCTCGCGCTGCCCGCCGCGCCCCTGGTGCTGCTGTGGCTGCGCCGCCCCGGCGGCCGACCGGTGGCGGAGGTGCTGCGGGCCGCCGGCACCGCCGGGGTCAACGCCTCGGTGCTGGCGCTCGCCGCCGGCTTCGCGGCCTGCCACTACCTGCTCGCCCAGTACCTGCGCGGCCCCCGGGGCGAGAGCGCCACGGCCACCGCGCTGACCATGCTGGCGTTCCCGCTCGGCATGGTGCTCGCCGGACGGTTCGGCGGCCGGCTGGCCGACCGCTGGGGCGCCCGGCCGACCGCGCTCACCGGCGCCGCCGTCACCGCCCTGGGCCTGGCCCTGCTCGTCCCGCTGGACACCGGCTGGTCCGCCGTCGACATCGCCGCCCGGCTCGCGCTCGCCGGCGCCGGGATGGGCCTCAACGGCGGCCCCACCCAGGCCCTGGTGATGACCGCTTCCCCGCCCGGGAAGCTGGCCACCGCCGGTTCCGCCGTCCAGCTCGCCCGCAGCCTCGGATTCGCTCTCGGTCCGGCCCTCGGCACCGCCGCCGCCCTGGCCGGCGACCGCGCCGGCGCCGGGACCCGCGCCGGGATCGCCCTGGCCGCCCTCGCGGCGGCCACCGCCGTCGCCCTGCTCGCCCTGTACCGACGCCCGCAGGCCCCGGAGCCGTCGGCCTGAGAACCACCGCCCCGAGAACCACACCCTGAGAACCGCAGCCCCGAGCGCCACCGCCCGCACCACCGGAGGACCACCGCAGATGACCGACACGATCCCCGACCAGGCCACGACGGACCCGGCCACCACGGATCCGGCCGTCACCGCAGCCCACCCCGTCACCGCAGCCACCGACCCGACCACCGACCCGACCGCCGCGCCCGCGCGCTGCCCGTACGGCTACGACCGGCTCCCCTCCCCCGTCCCGCTGTACGGCCCGGCGTACAAGAGCGACCCGTACCCGCTCTACGAGCGGATGCGCGCGGCCGGGCCGGTGCACCGGGTGGAGTTCCCGAGCGGCATCCACGCCTGGCTGGTCACCGGCTACCGGGCCGCCCACGCGGCCCTCAACGATCCGCGCCTCGGCAAGAACCACGCACTGGGCAACGACGGTTGGCGCCGGCTCGCGTCGATCATGCCCGAGCCGCAGCACTCACAGCTCCAGGTCCACCTGCTCCACCAGGACCCGCCCAAGCACACCTCCATGCGCCGGCTGGTCCTGGACGCCTTCGCCCCGCGCCGGGTGGAGGCCCTGCGTCCCCGGCTGCAGGAGCTGGCCGACGCACTGGTGGACGAGCTGCCGGAGACCGGCGGCGCCGACCTGGTGGCCGGCTTCGCGGCCCACTACCCCTTCCGGGTGCTCGCCGAAGTGATCGGCCTCCCGGCGGAGTCGGCGGACCGGTTCGACCGCGACTGGGGCAAGGTGGTGCAGCCCGTCGGCCCGCAGGACCCGGGCCGCCCGGCCTACGAGGCCCGGCTGCGCGGCTTGCAGGGGTACATCGCCGACGTCGTCTCCCGCAAGCGGGCCGACCGCCAGGAGCCCGGCTGGACGGAGTCCGAGGACCTGCTCGGCCGACTCGTCGCCGCCCACGACGGGGGCGAGTTGAGCCGCGAGGAGCTCGACTCGATGGTGTTCCAGCTGCTGGTCGCCGGCCAGGAGCCGGTCACCAACCAGATCACCACCATGCTGATCACCCTGCTGCGCCACCCCGAGCAGCTCGACCGGCTGCGCGACGGCATCGACGAGCCGGGCCTGCTCGACCGGGCGGTGGAGGAACTGCTGCGCCACGACGCCGCGTTCGAGCTCACCACCTGGCGGTTCTTCGCCGAGGACAGCGACCTGTTCGGCACCGTCGTCCCGGCCGGGGACTCGGTGATCGTCTCGCTCTGCGCCGCCAACCGCGACGACACGCAGTTCCCCGAGGCCGACCGCCTCGACCTCGACCGCTCCCCCAACGCCCACCTGGCCTTCGGCCACGGCATCCACTACTGCCCCGGCGCCGCCCTGGCCCGGGCCGAACTCCGGATCGCCATCGGCACCCTGCTCGGCCGCCTGCCCGGGCTGCGGCCCGCCGAGTCCCCCGGGGACGGCCTGGCGGACCTCGCCTGGGTCCCCGCCGTGCTGGCACGCGGGGTCAACCGGCTGCCCGTCGCCTACGACCGGCGCCGCTGACCCCGGCACACCCCCGGCACACCCCCGGCACACCGAAGCCCGCCCGCCCGGTCTGCCTGCCCGACCTGTCGAACCTGCCCACCCGCACCCCGCCGCATCACTTCCGTGGAGGACCCACCATGCCGCCCGTCGGCACCGCCGCCGCTCCCGCCCCTGCCATCACCACCAGCACCAGCACCAGCACCAGCACCACGAACAGCAGCGAGGACCGCCCCTGCGCCGAACGGCTGGCCGCCCGCATACTCGGCCTGCTGCTGCCGCACCGCCGCGCCTCCGACCCGGAGTTCGACGCCCGCCCCGAGCACTTCCCGCTCCAGCTGGCGCAGTTGGCGGACTTCATCGCCGCCGGCGAGCCGATCGTGTTCACCCTGCCCGGCTTCCCCTGCAAATCGCCGAACCCGGCCAAGGTGCTCGGCCACCTGCCCGACGAGGGCGAGCGGCTGTCGCTGACCTTCCTCGACCGGCTGTGCGCCGAGATCGGCAGGCTGCACGCACCCGGCGCACGGATCCTGATCTGCTCCGACGGGCACGTCTTCGGCGATCTGATCAACGTGCCGGACGACCACATCGACGCCTACTCGGACGAGTTGACCGCGATGATCGCCCGGGAGGGCCTCCACCGCCTCGACACCTTCGACCTGCGGGCCGTCCTCGGCGACCTCCCGTACGACGAGAAGCGCGCCCGGGTGCACGAGCGGTACGCGCCCACCGTCGAGGAGTTGCGCGAGCAGGTGCTGACCGAGGAGGAGACCCTGCGGCTCTACCGCGGCATCACCCGCTTCCTCACCGAGGACACCGTCGGCTTCCCCGGCAGCCGTTCCGCCCTGCAGCGGGAGTGCCGGCGCCGCGCCTACGGCGTGATCCAGCGCAGCCGGGCCTGGGGCGAGTTGATCGCCGAGCACCACCCCCGGGCGGTGCGGCTGTCCATCCACCCGCAGCCCGCCGGAGTGGCGAAGTTCGGCATCCGGCTGCTGGCGGCGGCCGACGTCTGGACCACCCCCTGGCACTCCTCGGTACTCCACCGGGAGGACGGCGGCTGGGAGCTGCTGCGCAGCGGGGAGGCCGAGCGACTCGGCCGGCTGGTGCTGCGCGACGGCCGGCCGAGCCACTACGAAAGCCACGTCGGGAGCCACGTCGGGAGCCACGTCGCGAGCCGCCCCGACGACGGCCCGGAGAGCGCCGCCGACAGCCGCCGGTAGCCGACGCGGTAGCCGCCTACCGTCCTGCGGCGGCGGCCACCCCGTCGGCGGCCGGGGTGCGGTGGTCGAAGGCGATCAGCGGGTCGCCGGTGAGCGGGTGCTCGACCACCGCCGCCCGGACCCCGAAGACCTCCGCCAGCAGTTCGGCGGTCAGCACCTCGCGCGGTGTCCCGGAGGCGACCAGGGCGCCGCGGTGCAGGACGTGCAGCCGGTCGCAGACCGAGGCGGCGGCGTTGAGGTCGTGCAGGGCGACCAGGGTGGTGCGGCGCTGCTCGCGGAGCAGGGCGAGGAGTTCGACCTGGTGCCGGACGTCCAGGTGGTTGGTCGGCTCGTCCAGCACCAGGACGTCCGGCTGCTGTGCGAGCGCGCGGGCCAGCAGCACCCGTTGCCGTTCGCCGCCGGACAGCCGGGCGAAGCCGCGGTCGGCGGCCTCGGCCATGCCCACCCGGACGAGCGCCTCGGCGGTGATCCGGTGGTCCTCGGCGTCGTCGGCGGCGAAGGCCCGCTTGTACGGGGTGCGGCCCATCGCGACGACCTCGCGGACGCTCAACTCGAAGTCCCCGCCGCGCTCCTGGGGCAGTGCGCCGATGTGCCGGGCGGACTGCGCGGGCCGCAGCGCCGCCAGGTCCCGGCCGGCCAGCAGCACCCGTCCGGCACTCGGCCGGAGGTGCCGGTAGACGGTGCGAAGCAGGCTGGACTTGCCGCTCCCGTTGGGCCCGACCAGTCCGGCGATCTCCCCCTCCTCGGCGACCAGGTGGACCCCGGCGAGCACGGTCCGCCCGGCCAGGGTGACGCTCAGGTCTTCGACGGCGATCCTCAACTGCGCTCCAGACGTCGGTCCAGCAGGTAGAGCAGGGTGGGGGCGCCGAGGACGGCGGTGACCACGCCGATCGGCAGTTCCTGGCCGTCCAGGGCGGTGCGGGCCACGGTGTCGACGACCACCAGCAGCAGGGCCCCGGTGAGCGCGGACAGCGGCAGCAGGCGCCGGTGGTCGCCACCGACGAGCAGCCGGCACACGTGCGGCACCATGAGGCCGACGAAGCCGATCGCGCCGGAGACGGCAACCAGAACCCCGGTGAGCACGCTGGTGACGACGAAGACCTCCCGGCGCAGCCGGGTGACGTCCACCCCGAGGCCGGCGGCCGTCTCGTCGCCCATCAGCATCGCGTTGAGCCCCCGGGCGCGGGCCTGGAGCAGGGCCAGTCCGAGCGCCACGGCAACGGCGGGGACGGCCAGTTGAGCCCAGACCGCGCCGCCGAGGCTGCCCATGAGCCAGAACAGCACGCCCCGGGTCTGCTGTTCGTCGCTGGTCTGCAGGACGAGGTAGCTGGTGATGCCGCCCAGGAACTGGGCGATGGCGATGCCCGCGAGGACCAGCCGCAGCGGGGAGAAGCCGCCGCCGCGCCGGGCCATCAGCCAGACCAGCGAGAACGCGGCAAGCGCGCCGGCGAACGCCGCCAGGGAGACGGTGAGGCCGAGCGCGCTGCCGAAGGAGAGCCGGAGCCCGAACGCGGTGCCGAGGACGATCGCGGCGACCGCGCCGAGCGAGGCGCCGGAGGAGATGCCGAGCAGGTACGGGTCGGCGAGCGGATTGCGGACCAGGGCCTGTACGGCGGTGCCGACCAGGCCGAGGCCGGCTCCCACCACGGCCGCCAACAGGGCGCGCGGGAAGCGCAGTTGCCAGACGATGAGGTCGCGGGTGCCGGGTTCGGCGGCCCGCCCGGTGAGGCGGCGGGCGACCACCGACCAGACCTCCCCGACCGGGATGTCCACCGAGCCGAACGAGACGGCTGCGGTCAGCGCGAGCACCAGGGCGGCCACGAGGACGGCCGCCAGCGGCCCGGTCCGCAGCGTGCGGACCGGGCGGCGGGCGTCGGCAGTCTCGGTGTGAGCGGCCGAAGTCACCTTCTACTGACCGTTCTTGACGAGGTCGGGGTGGACGGTCGCGGCGATCTGCCGGACGGCGTCGGCGTTGCGCACACCCGCGATCGTGGTCACCTCGGAGCCGAGCCGGACGAAGTGCCCCTCCTGGACGGCCTTCAGGCCCTGGGTCGCCGGGAAGCTCCTCAGGAACGCCTCGGCGTCGTCGAAGGCCTTGCGGGTGGCCTCCTCGCTGCCCCGGTTGCGGACGGCGAGCTGGATCCAGTCCGGGTTCTTGGCGACGACGTCCTCCCAGGAGCCGGGCTTGAAGTCGGCGTCGCAGTCGGCGAACACGTTGCGCGCACCCGCCTGGGTGATCACGGCGTTGGCGACCTGCCGGCCGCAGACCGCCACCGGCTGCTTGGTCCCGGCGTCGAAGTCGAAGACGAAGTAGCCGGGCCGCTGCTCCTGCGGGACGCCCGCGAGCGCGGTGCGGACCTCGCCGACCTGCTTCTCCATGCCGGCGACCAGTTCCTCCGCACGGGCGGCGGTCCCGGTGACGGCGCCCAGCCGGCGGATGTCCTCCTCGACCCCGGCGAAGTCGGTGCGCGGCGCCTTCGCGGCCTTCGGCGTCCCGGCGCAGGCGGTGGAGAGCAGGTACACGTGCTGGATGCCGGCCGCCGCGTACTCCTCCTCGCTCGGCCCGGTCGCGCCGCCGCCCATCATCGGCATCGCACCGAAGGTGTCGACGTACAGGTCGGCGCCGGAGCCGAGCAGCTTCTCCTTGGCGATGGCCTTCTCCCCGAGCACCGGCACCTTGGCGCCCTGTTCGGCGAGGTCGGCCGGCAGGGTGCCCTTGCCGGGCGGGAAGCCGGTGCCGATCACCCGGTCGCCGGCGCCGAGGCGGAGCAGCATCTCCAGGCTCGACGCGTTGCTGGTGACGATCTTCGCGGGCGCCTTGGCGATGACGGTCTCCTTGCCCGCGCAGTCGGCGACCGTGACCGGGTAGGCGCCGGCCGGGGCGGCCTGGGCGGTGACGGCACCCTGTCCACCCCCGCCACCGCTTCCGCAGGCCGTGGCGAACAGGGCGACGGCGGCCGCGATTCCGCAGACAACGCGAGGGCGCATGACAATTCTCCTGGTCGGTGGTGCGTGCTCGGGCCCGTGCTGCGGACCCGGACCAGGTAGTCGGACGGGCCGGGCGGCGGGTTCCCGCCGGATTCGCACAGCGGGCCCGGCAGGTTCGGACGGCGGGCCTCCTTCAGGCCCGGCTGATTCACCGGAACTCCGCCCGATGGCCTGCGCCGTCCCCGAACGGCCTTCCGGCGCCGGGACGTAGGCTGGCCGGATGGCCGACCCCACCGTGCTGCGCGACGACCTCGACCTCCCCGTCCGGCTCGGGCCGCACCCGCCCCGCCGGGTCGTCTCACTGGTGCCCTCACTGACCGAGGCGCTCGCCGTCACCGCACCCGGACTGCTGGTCGGCGCCACCGACTGGTGCAGCCATCCGGCCGACCTGGCCGTCACCCGGATCGGCGGCACCAAGAACCCGGACGTCCCGCACATCCTCGCACTCGGCCCGGACCTGGTCGTCGCCAACGACGAGGAGAACCGGCGCCCCGACCTGGACGCGCTGCGGGCCGCCGGCGTCCCGGTCTGGGTGACCGACATCCGCACCCTGGACGACGCCTTCCGCTCACTGGACCGGCTGCTCACCGTCGCCTGCGGGCTTCCCCGCCCCGCGTGGCTGGACGAGGCGGAGGCCGCCTGGGCGCCGGTCGTCGGAACGGGGCTCGCGGAGGGCGACGGCCCGAGGGCGATCGTGCCGATCTGGCGCCGGCCGTGGATGGTCCTCGGCCGCGACACCTTCGCCGGGGACCTGCTGCGCCGGCTGGGCCTGCGGCTCGTCCACGCCGACCACCCCGAGCGCTACCCCGCCGTTCCGCTGCCCGAACTGCTGGCCTGCCGACCGGAGTTGGTGGTCCTGCCGGACGAACCGTACCGATTCACCGCCGAGGACGGCCCGGAGGCGTTCCCGGGCACCCCGGTCGTGCTGGTCAGCGGACGCCACCTGACCTGGTACGGGCCGTCCCTCGCCACCGCACCGGCGGTCCTGCGGCGATCGATCGGCCGACCGGTCGGCGGCGCGCCCGGCGGCGCGATGCCCGACCCGACGCACGACCTGACCGGCGACCCGACCGGCGAGGGCCCGGCGGACGCCTCATAGGATGACCGCCACTCACCGGGACCACCGGTGAACACGTGGGGGGACCACAGATGAGAGCGAGTACCACCCGGCGGACACTGGTCCTGGTGTCGGCCGCCGCCGTCTCGACCGCCGTCCTGGCAGGTTGCGGCACCCAGCACACCGACCGGCACCAGGACGCGGGAGCGGACGGCACCGCCGTCGCCGCGAGCGCCTCTCCCACCGGGACGCCGAGCCCGAGCCAGTCCGCGAGCACCCCGCCGAGCCCCACCGCTCCGAGCCCGACCGCCCCGACCGGCGCCACCGCCTCCCCGAGCCCGAGCGCCGGCGCAGCCAAGACCGCGAAGGCCGGGCCGAGCACCCCGCCCGGCACCGCCGCCAAGGCCGGCGGCGGCCTGCCGCCCGGAGTGACCACCCAACCGCCGGTCGCCAAGCCCGTCGTCGTCGCACCGGTGCCCACCGCCAAGCCCGGACCGGTCGCGCCCCCGCCACCGCCCGCACCGCCGACCCCGCACGTACCGCCGCTGCAGAGCGGCTGCACGCCCAGCAAGCCCCGGCCGGACGACCCCAAGGAGGCCGTCGCCGCAGCGCTCACCACGGCCGCCGGCCAGTCCCGGACGCTCCGGCTCGGCAACGGCGGCACCGACCAGCTGCCGCCACTGCCCGTCAACCTGGTCAAGGCGATCGCCTGGCAGGAGAGCGGCTGGCAGTCCGGCATCCTCGCCTGCGACGGCGGCATCGGCACCATGCAGGTCATGCCGAACACCATCAGCTGGATGAACGGCAAGTTCGGCACCACCTCGGACGCCAACACCCTCGCCGGGAACGTCCAGCTCGGCACCCAGCTGCTCGACTGGCTCGTCGCCTACTACGGCGACTCCTCCTTCGGCGGCGCGTACGACCTCTCCCCCGCCCCGGCCACCGGCAAGACACCGCTGCTCGACCTGGTGATCTCCGCGTACAACGCGGGCGCGGGCAACGTGCACTACAACGCCGTCACCGACCCCACCACGGGCGAGATCGTCGGCAGCCTCGCCATCCCCAACCCGGCGTACGTCGCCAACGTGAAGGCGCTGATGTCCAGCCAGCCGTGGAACAAGGCCGGCTGACGGACACCTCCCGCCGAACGCGACGGGGCCCGGGACGCGTGGTGCGTCCCGGGCCCCGTCGATTCGGCAGCGGACCCCCGGTCAGCCGCGCGCGGCGGTGACGGCGGCGCCCAGCGCCTCCTTGATCCGGGGGCCGAGGCGGGCGAAGCCCAACTCCTTCATCGCCGCCCGCAGCAGTTCCTCGTCGCTCCGCTCGACACCGTCGGCGTCCACCCAACGCACGACGGCGAGCAGCTCATCGGCCGAGTAGGCGGTCACGGGGCGACCGGGCGTGAAGTCCGGCTTCACGGGAACGGCCGGGGCCTCGGCCTCGGTGGCGGCCTCCACGACGGGCTCGGCGACGGGCTCGGTGGCGGGCTCCTCCGCGACGGGAGCCTCGGTGACGGGCTCCTCGGCGACAGGCTCCTCGACGACCGGCTCGGCCTCGACAACCGGCTCCTCCGCCTCCACCACGACGGCCTCGGGCTCAGCAGCCAGGGTGTCCGCCTCGACGACGGGCTCCTCGACAACGGGCTCCCCGGCGACCGGATCGGCGTCGACAGCTTCGGCAGCCTCGTCGGCGGCCGGGGCCACCTCGACGGCGGGCTCCTGCTCGGCGGGCGCCTCGACGACAGCCTCGGCCTCGGTGACAGTCTCGATCTCGGTGACAGCCTCGGCCTCGACCTCGGTCACCGGCTCGGCGTCAGCGGTCTCCTCAGCAGCCACGGCCTCGACCGTCGCCACCTCGGCCGCAGGCTCCTCATCGGCGATCTCGACCTCGGCCTCGACCACAGCCACGGCGGCCTCGGCCTCGGGAGCGGACTCCTCGACCTCGACGGCAGCCGCCTCGGGCGCCTCCTCCACCGCGACCTCGTCCGCCGCAGCGGCCTCCGCCAGGGCAGCGGTCGCGGTGGCGACCAGATCGTCGGCGGCCGGGGAGGGAGCGGGGAGGGAGACCACGGCGGCCGTGGCCTCCGCCTCCGCCGGCTCCTCGGCAACGGCCGGCTCGACGTCAGCGGCAGCCGCCTCGGCGTCCGAGCCCGACGCACCGTCGACGTCTACGTCGGCGTCGGCGTCGGCCTCAACCCCGGTCTCGACCTCCGCGACGGCGGCGGTCTCGTCAGCCTTGTCGGCCTCGTCGGCCTGCTCGGCAGGAGCCGGCACCGAGACCGGGACCTCCTCCGCGAGCCCGTCCCGCTGCCCGCCGGCCAGTGCCTGGAGCGCGAGGGCTTCGGCGTCGGCCTCAACCGCGACGACCGCTCCGTCGGCGTCCGTGCCTTCGGCGTCCGCACCGTCGGCGCCCGGCTCCGCAGCGCCCTGCTCCCGGACCTCCGTCTCCTCGACCGCCGACTCCTCGGCAGTCGTCTCCTCAGCGACGGTCTGCTCCGCCAGCCCGTCCCGCTGACCGGCCGCCAGCGCCTGGCGGGCCGAGTACGCGGCCTCGGCGGCGCGGCGGTCGGCCTTGGCAGCGGCGAGTTCGGTGAGCAGGTCGCCGAGCCCGGCCTCCTGAAGGCCTGCGCGCAGGCCGCGGATGGTGGGGAGCCGGTAGAGGGTGCCCTCGTCGGCCGCGAGCCGCTCGACCAGGTCGATCAGCTCGGCGAACGGCAGCCCGTCCAGGTCGTGGTCGGGCAGCAGGCGGCCGAGCTCGCGCAGCCCGGTGTTGATCGCCTCGAAGGCCTGGGCGGTGCGCCCGACCAGGGCGCCGTCGGCGGGTGCGGACGGGAGGGTGCCGGCCGTGGTGAGGGCGGCCCAGGCGCGGCGCTCGATCTCGGCGGAGGCGAGGGCCTCGTGCAGGTCCTCGCGGCGGACGCGGCGGTCGGTGGCGAGGGCGGTGGCCTGCTTGCGCAGCGAGCGGCCGCGCAGCCAGGAGAGCTTGACCCCGTTCTCTCGGCGCCAGGCGCTGTCGGCGGTGGCGGCGGCGAGGGCGTCGAGGTCGGCGTCGTACGCGGCGGTGAGGAGGGTGGCGGAGGTGCGGTGCACCCGCTGGAGCAGCTCGACCAGGAGCGCGGTCTTGGCGACGGTGTCCGGCTCGTCCAGCTTGACCTCGACGGCCAGGGCGGTGACGGCTTCCCAGGTCTGCTGGAGGTCCCGGCCGCGCAGCTCGGCGAGGGCGGTGGAGGCGGCGCGGGCGTCCTCCGGGGTGGCGACGGTGTCGACGGCCGCGTACCAAGCGTGGGTTTCGGCGGTGAGTGTGAAGGCCCCGAGTTCGGCGTAGCGGCCGAGGTCTTCGCGGAGGTCGGGCTCCGTGGCGGCGTCCTGGGGGTCCTTGACGTCTGCGGCGTCGGCGACGTCCGCCGGGTCGGCTGCGTCGGCGTTGCGCGAGTGAAGCACTGTCATGTGAGGTCCGGTTCTGGGCGACGGCGGCGGGGCGGGCGGCGAGGGGGCGGCGGACCGGTTGCGCGGGGTTGCCCCTGGGGCGGGGCGAGGGGGCGCGCGGGAGGGCCGCCGGTTGTGGAGGCCCAGAATACGGGTGCCCGTTCGAGCCTTGCACGCACCCACCGCCCCGACGGGCCGGTGTCGTATCCCATACCGCCCACCTGGCCGCTACTCGGGGGACCCGCCCGGGTGGTCCGGCGCTGCTCCGGACGGGTGCTCCGGCTGCTCACCGGTGCTCGGACGGGGACGGCGGCCATCGCTCGGGCCGGGGTGCCGGACGGGGCCGGGGCCGGTGCGCCGGAGCCGGTCCGGCGGGATGACGCGGGTGCCGCGGGGCGGTCGGCCGAGCGGCGGCCGGTACCCGGCCCGGCGGAGGGCGGAGAGGTCGACCGGCGCGAGGTACTCGTGAAGCGCCGTGCGGTGCCACCACGCGCCGGTTTGGCGCAGTTCGCGCCAATCGGTGAACCGGTAGAGGTAGAGGGTCGCCCGGACGTGGGTAGGCGGGGCGTCCGGAAAGGGGTTGTGGCGCAGCAGGCGCAGCGTGGCCCGGTCGCCGCTGAGCAGGCGGGCGACGAAGGGCAGGAACCAGGGGCGGGCGTAGCCGGGCGAGATGCCGGCGAACCACATCAGCCAGTCCAGCCGCAGGTGGTAGGGGGCGTACTGGCGCGGGAGGCGGCGCACGTCGCCGGGTTTGCCCTTGAAGCCGTACTCGCGCCAGACCGTCCCCGGGGTGAGGACCTCCTCGTCGGTGCCCTCGACCACGACCTCCTGGCGGAGGCGGTTGACGCTGCCGAAGGCGCCGTACGTGTTGACGAGGTGGATCCGGTTGAAGGAGCGGTTCATGGCCTGGCCGCGGGAGACCATGTTGCGCACCGGCCAGTAGCTGAGGACGAGGACGGCCGCGGTCAGCGCGATCACCAGTGCCTCGTACCAGACCGGGGCGCCGGGGTAGCGCCGGGTGTGGACGGCCAGGCCGAGGCGGGCCGGTTCGACGGCGGCGAGGGCGAGGGCGACGGTGAGCCAGTTGAGCCAGGCGAAGTTGCCGGAGGCGATCAGCCACAGCTGGGTGGCGATGACGGCGCAGGCGGCGTAGCTCGCGATCGGCTGCGGCAGCAGCAGGCCGACCGGTACGACGAGTTGGACGAGATGGTTGGCGGCGACCTCGATCCGGTGCAGCGGGTCGGGCAGGTGGTGGAAGAACCAGCTGAGCGGGCCGGGCATCGGCTGGGTCTCGTGGTGGTAGCGCAGGCAGGTCAGGTCGCGCCAGCAGCGGTCGCCGCGCAGTTTGATCAGTCCGGCGCCGAACTCGACCCGGAAGGCCAGCCAACGCATCAGCCAGAGGACCAGGGTGGGCGGGGCGGTGTCGGCGTTGCCCAGGAAGGCGGCGAGGAAGCCGGCTTCGAGCAGCAGGGACTCCCAGCCGAAGGAGTACCAGGTCTGCCCGACGTTGACGATGGAGAGGTAGAGGACCCAGAGCACCGCCCAGAGCAGGACCGACGCCCAGAGCGGGACGGCGTCGCCCAGGCCCGCGGTGACGGCGGCCGCGAGGACGGCCCCGCTCCGGGCGACGGCGGCGAAGAAGCGGTCGCTGTAGTGGAGGTGGAAGAGGCCGGGGGCCTGGCGGAACGTGACGCGGGCGGTGAAGCGGGGCACCGGCAGCATGCCGTCCTCGCCGATGAGGGCGCGGAACTGCGCGGCGGCGGCGAGGAACCCGATCAGGTAGAGGGCGGCGAGCAGGCGTTGGACGAGCACCCGGCTCAGCCAGAGGTCGGGGGCGGCGAACCAGTCCATGCGGCCCATGCCTACCACCGGCGGTCTGCGGGCGGGCCCGGCCGCAGCGCGGGCGGCGGCCGGTTCACCCGCTCGGCGCGGTCGGTCCGGGCGGCGGGCGGCTCCCCGCTCGGCGGCGCGGTCCGTCCGGCCGGTCCCGGACGGCACTGTGGCGGGGAGCCTCTCCTCGGGGGTGAGAGGCGCCCCGCCACGGTGGTGGGCGGTACACATGGTCCGGGTCGTGCGGGTGGGACGGGCAGTGCGGGTCATACGGGTCATACGGGTCGTGCGCGTCGTACGGGTCGTGAGGACGGGGCGGACGGGACGGGCAGTTCGGGTCGTGCGGGCAGTGCGGGCAGTGCGGGCAGTGCGGGTCGTGCGGGTGGTACGGACGGGAGCCGCCGTGCCGGGCACGGACGGCCGGTGGGCGGTTCAGCTCGGCAGGACGAGCCCGGACCCGCCGGGGATGCCCGGGCGGCCGGTCGCGGTCGCGGTGCCGTTCTGCTGGAGCCGGTCGACCAGCAGCGCGGCCAGCGTGCCGAGCTCCTCCTCCGTGCGGGACTGCGCGGTGACGTCCATGCCGACGGTGAGGACACCGTTGACCTGGCCGGTGCGCGCGGTCCGCAGCGGGGTGCAGGTGAAGCTGAAGATCTGCTGGATGCGCTGGGCTTCGAGCCGGGTCGACTGCACCCGGACCTCGTTCAGTGCGGTGGTGCGGCCGGTGTGGTACGCCTCGGAGACGGCCTGCTGGAGGCCGGCCGCGCCGAGTTGCGGGTAGGCCTGCCCGATCGAGCCGTACGCCACCGGGGCGCCGAAGGTGTCGGCGTGCTGGGCGTTGGCGTAGCGGATCTCCTGGCCGGGGCCGTCGGTGAGCATGATGGGGAACGGGGAGCCGTCGAAGGCCGCGAACATCTCCTGCTGCTGGGCGAGCAGGTTGTCGCGCAGCCGGATCTCGGAGAGCAGCGCCTCGGCGAGGTGCTGGATGTCGCGCAGTCGCTCGCGCCCCCACTGCCGGGGTTCCCGGTCGAGGACGCAGACGGTGCCGATGACGGTGTTGGTGTCGTCGACGAGCGGGGCGCCGAGGTAGGCCCGGACGCCGAGTTCGTCCACGACCGGGTTACCGGCGAACCGGGGGTAGGCGAGGATGTCGTCCAGCGCGAGGGGCGAACGCTGGGCGACCACGTGCGGGCAGAAGCCGTGGCTCATCGGCATCTGCCGGGTCGGGAGGTCGAAGGCGATGCCCCGGTCCGCCCACGAAGCGCCTTCTTCGACCGCGACGTCGTTCGAGTTTGGCGGAATGTAGAGCCCCCGGAACATCTGGCGCTCGTCGTTGATGAAGTTGACCATCGCGATGGGGGCGCGGGTGATACTGGCTGCCAGGTGCGCGAAGCGATCGAACGCCTCGTCCGCGGACGGTTCGTTGAGACCCAGGCTGCGCAGCCTGCGGGTCCGTTCGGAGTCCCCGGCGGCACCCGGGAACTGGCCTTGAGTGCTCATCACATCAGTCATGGCGCACATGTAATCAGACATCCGGGCCCTTCGGTGCTACCGGTACCGGTCACTCCCCTTGCTGATGAACAGTCAAAGGCGCATGTGAACGGCCGCTCAGCCGGGGCGCGAGGAGGGGGAAGATCGTTTCCCAGCTGACGGGGGGTGAAACCCCTGGACAACAAGGACGAACCGATTCCCGCCAATCCAAGATCAACTATGTGTGAAGGGGGTATTCACATATGACAATGAGCCCTGCCGAAGACACGGACGGTATTCCCCGCCCAGGGGAACCGCCCCGGAGCCCGCATGCACCGATGGCATTGGAGCGATCGGCCGCCACACCTCCACACCCCCACCGATCTCCCTGGGAGCGGCCGGAGCGGCGTCGACGGCGCGAACGGAGGCACGACACCGGCTGAAACGAGAGGACCAGAGCATGGCGATGGACTACTTCACCGACGAACGACACGAGAGCCTCCGAGCGGAGGTCCGTGAGTTCGCGGAGAAGGAGGTACGTCCCCAGGTGGCGAGAATGGAGGCCGACCGGAAGGTCGAGTTCGAAATCTCGCGGGAGATCGCGCGTCGGGGCTGGATCGGTGTGACCATCCCCAAGGAGTTCGGCGGCCTCGGGCTCGGCCACCTCGCCAAGACCGTCATCGTGGAGGAACTGGCCCGGGTCAGCGGCGCGATGGGCGCCATGGCGCAGGCCTCCCAGCTCGGCGTCGCCAAGGTCCTCCACTTCGGCTCGGACGCCCAGCGGCGCAAGTGGCTGCCGAAGTTCGCCTCCGGCGAGTCCCTGCCGACCATCGCGGTCACCGAGCCGGAGTCCGGCGGCCACGTCCTCGGCATGGCCGGCACCGCCCGCCGCGAGGGCGACGAGTACGTGCTGAACGGCCGCAAGTGGTTCGTCGGCAACTCGCACATCGGCGACGTCCACGGCGCGGTCTTCCGCACCGGCGAGGGCAGCCGGGGCCTGTCCGCGTTCCTCGTGGAGAGCGACCGCCCGGGCTTCCGCACCGGCGAGATCGGCACCCAGGGCGGACTGCACGGCTTCAGCTTCGGCGAGCTGGTCTTCGAGGACTGCCGCATCCCGGTCCGCAACCGGCTCGCCCAGGAGGGCCAGGGCCTCGACGTCGCCTACTCCTCCTCCACCCTCTACGGCCGCCTCAACCTGGGCGCCGTCGCGCTCGGCATCCACGTCGCGATCGTCGAGGACGTCGTGCGCTACGCCGAGGAGCGGGTCCTGTACGGGAAGCCGCTCAACCAGCTGAACAGCGTCGCGCTGAAGCTGGGCGAGATGCAGTCCCGGCTGATGACCGCCAAGCTCGCCGCCTACCACGCCTCCTACCTGCTCGACCGAGGCCAGGCCTGCGACGCCGAGCTGATGAACGCCAAGCTGATCAACACCGAGTACGCGATGGACTCGGCCCGCAGCGCGATGGAGATCCTGGCCGCCCGCGGCACCCAGGAGGAGTTCCACATCGTGCGCTACCTGCGCGACGCCACCCACATCTTCGCCCCGGCCGGCACCTCGGACGTCCAGCGGCTGCGCCTCGGGCAGGTCGCCTCGGGCACGTACGGCAAGCAGTGGTCGGTGGAGCTGTCCGACCTGGCCAGTTGGGCCTGGACCGAGCTCAACCAGGTGGAGGACGAGGAGCGGGACGAGCGGGGCGGACAGGTGATCCCCATACCGCTGGCGGGCTGACCCCGGCCGGTCCGGGCGGCCGGTCGGCCGGGCCGGGCGATGGAGCCGCGGCCAGGGCCGGGGCCGGAGCCGGGGCCAGGGCCAGGGCCGACGGGGGGCGACATGGGGGGGACAGCGAGGGGACGACGGCCCTTCGACGCAGCACCGCTTGACCTGTTCCTGACGGCTCTCCGGGAAGCGCGCCGCCTCCTCCCGGAGAGCCGTCCGCATGTCGCACCGAGGACGCTGAACTGCTGCGATCCGCCGCCGGAAGCCCCTGCCGCGGAAGCGCGCCGGAGCCATCAGCCGTTCACATATCGTCAGTTGATGTTGCGATGAGGGCACCTGGGACTGATAGGTTTCCTGCCGTCGGCGGCCGTGGATGCACCCAGCCCGGACGGTGACACCGCGTCACCGACTCCGGCAACCCCGGCCCCGGCGCCCGAAGCCCGCCCGGGCCGCACGGGCCGACCCGCCGTTCGGACCCCGAGACCAGGCCTGCAACTCGGCCCTGCACCAAGGAATCAGATGCCAGGCATATCGGCCCCCCACACGGGCCACCGCGCCGGCCGGTCCGGCTCCCTCCGCAGCTCGCTCCTCGCCCTCGTGCTGGTCCCCAGCCTCGGCCTCGCCGCCGCCTGGGGCTACGCCGCGTACCTGCTGCGCGACACCGCCGACCGGACCGCGCTGATCACCGGCACCGCCGTCGTCGCCGTGGTCCTGCTGTTCAGCCTGATCCGCGGCATCCGGACCGCCCGGACCCTGTCCGGCCGCCTCTCCGGACTGCGCGCCGACACCCTCTCGCTCGCCCAGCAGGAGATCCCCGAGGTCGTCGGGCGGCTGCGCGCCGGGGAGCCGGTGCCCACCCCGCCCGCCTGGGCGCCGTCCCGCCGGATCGGCGACGAGGTCCAGCAGACCGCCGACGGCCTCGCCGCCGTCCGCCAGGCCGCCGTCGCCGCCATCGTCCACCAGGCCCAGGGCCGCGAGGGGACCAAGAAGGTCTTCCTCAACATCGCCCGCCGCACCCAGATCCTGATCCACCGGCAGATCAGCATGCTCGACGCGCTGGAGCGCGAGCACGAGGAACCCGAGCTGCTGCGCGAACTGTTCGCGGTCGACCACCTGGCCACCCGGATGCGGCGCAACGCCGAGAACCTGGTCATCCTCGGCGGCGCGCTGCCCGCCCGCCGCTGGCGCAACGCCGTCCCCATGGTCAACGTGCTGCGCAGCGCCGTCTCCGAGACCGAGAACTACGCCCGCGTCGTCGTCCAGGGCGTGCCGCGCGCCTCCCTCAGCGGACAGGCCGTCGCCGACGTCATCCACCTCGTCGCCGAACTGATCGAGAACGGCACCACCTTCTCCCCGCCGTACACCCAGGTCCAGGTCTCCGCGCAGGAGGTGCCCAAGGGCCTGGCCGTCGAGGTCGAGGACCGCGGCCTCGGCATGAGCGAGGAGGAGTACGAGCGGCTCAACGAGTACCTCGGCAACCCGCCCGAACTGGACGTCTCCGCACTCGGCGACGACCTGCGGCTCGGCCTGTTCGTCGTCGCGCGGCTCGCCGCCCGGCACGACATCCAGGTCACCCTGCGGCCCTCGCCCTACGGCGGCACCCGGGCCGTGGTGCTGGTGCCCTCGGCCCTGCTGGAGCAGGCCGAGCAGCCGGCCTCGGTGCCCGGGCTGCCGTCCGGCGCACGGGTCACCCGGACCCCGGTGCCGGACGTCCGGCCGACGGCGAACGGGGACCTCGGGGAGGTCGACCAGGAGCTGTCCGGCGCGCTGGCCGGAGTGCTCGGCGGGCTGCTGGGCGACGGGACGGCGGGGCCCGCGGCCCCGGCACCGTCGGAGCCGCTGTCGGGGCCCCTGTCGGAGGTACCGGAGCTGCCCGGGCTGTCGGACTTCCCGGCGTTCCCGGCGTTCCCGGCGTTCCCGGCGGCCGGGGGTGCCCCGGGTGGGGCCGGGACGGTCGTGCCCCGGACGCCCTCCGGGCTCGGCGACGGATACGGGGGCGGGCTCGGTGACGGTTCCGGCCACGGCGGCCTGACCGCTGGTGAACTGCCGGTGCCCGGCCCCGGGCACGGCCTGCCGGCGCACGGCGTCCTCGTGGACGGGTTCACGGACGGTTCCGTGGGCGGTCTCGGGGGCGGTCCCTTGGGCGGTCCCGTGGGTGGCGGCCTCGTCGGCGACGCTCCGGCGGAGGACGGTTCCGCCGCGCCCGCCAACGGGGGCCTGCCCGTCGGTGCCGGGATCCCCGGCCTGCCCGGTGCGGTGGTCGTCCCCCGGCCCGTGCTGCCGCGCCGGTACGGCCTCTCGGACGGCGCCCCGGCGGACGGGCCGACCGACGGCCCGGGTGTCGCGGGCGGCCCCGGCGGAACGGTCGGCGCTGCGGTGGGCACTCCGGTGGGCGCTACGTCGGCCGAGCCAGCCGAGCCGGCCGAGGCGCCCTTCGATGGCGTCCCCGCCGACCGCTCGGCGCCCACCCACGACCGCCCGCAGGAGGACGCCGTGGAGCACGGCCCGGACGGCGAACTGCGCACCCCGCGGGTCCTGCCGCAGCGGGTCCGCAACGCCAGTCTCGCCGAGCAGCTCCGCGAGGCCCACGCGCCCGCCGCCCTGGTGCCGCCGCCCGTCGGCCGTACCGGGCCGGTCGCCCCGGCCGCCCCCACCGGTCCGACCGTCCCGGCGGCCCCGGCCGCGCCGCTCCCGCCCCGGTACGGCGGCGCCGACGCGGACATCGCCCCCGAGGACCCGTCACCGCAGCGCTCCCGCGCCACGATGGCCGCCATCCAGCGCGGCACCCGGACCGCCCGCGCGGCCGCCACCGAACCGGGCACCGCGGCTCCGGCCGCACCCGCCACCCCCCGCACCCCGGCCGCACCTTCCGCCGCTCAGGAAGCCTCCGCCGCTCAGGAAGCCAAGGAACAGCAGTGATGACGCAGCACACCGAAGCCCAGCGCGATCTCAACTGGCTGCTGGACCAGCTGGTCGCGCGGGTACCCGAGACCCGGCACGCCATCGTCCTCTCCGAGGACGGCCTGCTGGTCGGCATGGACCAGGGCCTCGACCGGGCCGACGCCGAGCACCTGTCCGCCGTCGCCTCCGGTCTTCAGAGCCTGGCCCGCGGCGTCGGGCACCGCTTCAACGGCGGCCGGGTCCGGCAGACCGTGGTCGAGATGGACCAGCTGTTCCTGTTCGTCACCACCGCCGGGCAGGGCGCCCGGCTCGCCGTCCTGACCAGCGAGCAGGTGGACGCCGGACTGATGGCGTACGAGATCAACATGCTGGTCAAGCAGGTCGGCCAGTACCTCACCGCGGCGCCGCGCAGCGATGCCGGCCAGGTCGGCGCGGGTGGCGGTGCGTGACCACCGCCGACGCCGACGAGGGCTGGTTCTACGACAAGGACGCCGGCCACCTGGTCCGCCCTTACGCGATCACCAACGGGCGCACCGGCCCGGTCCGTGACGGCTTCGCGCTGATCACCCTGGTGGTCACCGCCGACCCGCGCACCGACACCAGCCGGCTCACGCCCGAACCGGCCGCGATCATCGACCTCTGCCGCGAACGCCCGCTGGCCGTGGCCGAGATCGCGGCCACGCTCGACCTGCCGGTCAGCGTGGTCAAGGTGCTGCTGGACGACCTGGCCGAGGCCCGGCTGATCCTCACCCGCGCCCCGGTGCAGCTCGCCGAGGCACCGGACATCTCACTCATCCGGGCCGTGATCGAGGGCGTCCGCCGGCTCTGACCGGCGGGCCCGCCCGCACCGGGACACCACCGTTCCGACCGACCTCCCGCTCTCCCAGTTCCCTTTCAGGAGACCCGAATTGACGACCAAGAGCCTGGTGCCGGGCGCGGTCAAGATCCTCGTCGCCGGCGGCTTCGGCGTCGGGAAGACCACCATGGTCGGCTCGGTCAGCGAGATCGAACCGCTGCAGACCGAGGAACGGATGACCCGCGCCAGCATCGGGGTCGACAGCCTCGAAGGCATCCAGGGCAAGTCCACCACCACGGTGGCCATGGACTTCGGGCGGATCACCGTCCGCGAGGACCTGGTGCTCTACCTGTTCGGCACGCCCGGACAGTTCCGGTTCTGGTTCATGTGGGACGACCTCGCGCTCGGGGCCCTCGGGGCGATCATCCTCGCCGACACCCGGCGGCTCGAATCCAGCTTCGCCGCCGTGGACTTCTTCGAGCAGCGCGGCATCCCGTTCGCGATCGGCGTCAACTGCTTCCACGGCCGCCGCGAGGCCAGCCCCGAGGAAGTGCGCCGCGCCCTCGACCTCGGCCCGGAGGTCCCGGTCGTGCTCTGCGACGTCCGGGAGCGGGCGTCCAGCAAGGACCTGCTGCTCGCCCTGCTCGACCGGGTGCACCAGCACGCCCTGGCCGCCGGGCGGCGGTGAGGACGGTCCCGGGCGGGACGGGCACGGCCTGCGGTGCGGCTTTCCGTGCCGCCCGGGTGCGACTCTGACGCGGCCTGCGGTGCGGCCTGCCGCGCGGCTCTGACGCCGCCCTGGGCGCTGTTACGGCCGGGGCCGCCTGCGGGCACCGCGGGTGCCGCAGGCTCCGTGGGCGTCCCCGGTCAGGCGCGGGCCGGGTCGAGCCCGGCGAGCGAGCCGACCAGCGGGGCCAGCTCGGGGACCTCGGTGGCCTGCGCCAGGGTCGCCTCCAGCACCGCGTCGTGCACCGGGCGGGCCGCCGTCAGCAGGTCGCGCCCCTCCGGGGTCAGCTCGGTGTAGATGCCGCGCCGGTCGTCCGCGCAGAGGTAGCGGCCCAGCAGGCCCCGGTCCTCCAGACGGCTCACCAGCCGGGTGGTCGCGCTGCTGCTCAGCGCCGCCGCGCGGGCCAGCTGCTGCATCCGCATGTGCCAGCCGTCCTGGCGCGACAGCGCGTCCAGCACCGTGTACTCGACCACCGAGAGCTTGCACTCGGCCTGGAGTGCCTTCTCCAGCGCGGCGTCGATCATCCCGTGCAGCGCGGCGAGCGTGCGCCAGCCACTGGCCCGGACCTCGGCCGCGTCGTCGCGGATCCCCATGGCGCGCCGTCCTTTCCGCTGCCCTGCGTGTTCGTGTCCCCTTCCCACAAGTATGCCAGTCGGCGCGTATTACCGGTCCCTGCAAATAGTTCGACTTATGGATCACCCCTCCCCGGTCCAGGCAGCCGAGCAGAGCGCGGCAGCCAGCTCCTCGGTGTACCAGGCGGCCGCCAGCCAGGCGGTGGCGAAGGCGTCGTGGTCGTCCGCGACGACCCGGCCGAACACGTCGCGCCGTTGGCCGGCCGCGGCGGCCCGCAGCCCGTCGAGGAGTTCGGCGGCGGTGGACAGCCCGGCGGCCCGCAGCAGGCCCCGGTCGGCCGCTGCCGTGGACTCGCCCGGCGCGAGGGCGTGCCGCCCGGTGGTGACCGTCTGCTCCACCCGGCGGCCGAGCACATGGACGGGTGGACCGTACGGCCCGGGGGCGCCGGAAGCCACGGCGTCCGGTCCGGTCAGTGCTCCGGGCTGCGTTCCGGGCGGGGCCGCCGGGGCCGCCGGGGCCGCCGGGGTCGCCGGTGCCGCCGGGGTCGCGAGGTCGGCGGTCTGGAGGCGTTCGAGGCCGAGGTTGACCCGGCCGGCCCGGTCGGCGGGGAGGGCCAGCGGGTCGGGGGCCTCCGGGGACGCGCCGATGGCGAGCAGGCGCAGCTCGGGCCGGTCCGCGCGCTCCAGGCGGCCGATCACCCGCAGCCGCAGGCCGGGCGCGGTGGCGAGCAGCGCCAGGTTCGCCCGGAACGGCAGCCCCGGGTGCTCGTGCGCCGCCCGCAGGGCGATCACCGGACCGCCTCCCGCGCAGCGGGCCGACAGCTGCGGCGCCCCGCCCGGACCGGTGGGGGCCGTGCCCAGCAGGGTGACGTCCAGGAACAGCAGATCGCTCCCGGCCGGCCGGCTCTCGTACGGCACGTCCTGTGCCGCGAGCGCCCGGGCCACCTGGGCGGCCGGCGGCTCGGCCCAGAGCCGGGCCGCCGGCGGCGCCGTCCACGCCGAGCCCGTCGCCCGGACGGCGCGGACGCCGGCACCGGCCCCCAGCCGGCCGGCGGCGGACCGGGTCGCGCCCTGCACCGCCAGCCCGGCGCGGCTGAACTCGCGGTGGCTGAGCGCGGCGTCGCCCAACCGGACCGTCCGGTTGCCCGCCCCGACCGCCTGCGGGGCGGCCGCCGCCGCGTCCTCGTGCGGCATGACCTCGGCGATCGTGCTGAGCCGCCCGTCGGCGTCCACCGCCCAGCTGACCGCGCCCGCGTGGGTGGCCGTCAGCACCGGCTCCGCGAACAGCCCGTGCAGCCGCAGGCCGCCCTCGTCCCGGTAGGTCTGGCGCGCGGTGCCGCGCAGCTCGGCGAGCGAGCCGGCGCCGGCGCCGGGGCCCGCCGTCAGGGCGGTGGTGAGGCCGAGCAGCTCGCGCAGTCCGGCCACCAGGTCCGCCAACCGGTGGTCGGGTGCTCCGGACCGGGCGGCCCGGACCCGCGTCACGACGGCGACGGCCGCCGCGGCCGGACGGTACAGGCCCGCGAGCCGGGCCCGGTGCGCCGCGCGCAGGAGCTCGGCCTGGGAGACGGCTCCCGCACCGCTCACCCCGGCGGCGAGTACGGCTGCCGCGGCCCGGTGGAGGTGCCGGGCGGCGTCGAGTTCGGGTGCGGTGAGGGAGTCCGGCGCCGATCCCCCGGGTGACGCGGGCGACGCGGCTGCTTCCTCGGGCGCGGCCGTCCCCGCTCCCTCGGCCGCCGCCGCTGTCGCCGCCTCCTCGGGGAGCCCCGCCGCCTCGGCGAGCGGGCAGAGGGTGACGGCGGCGGCCCGGTGCACACAGGCCGGGGCGAGCAGGCAGCCGCAGCGGACGTCCGCCGGATCGGCGACCACCCCGCCCGGGGCGCGCAGGACGAGCACCGACTCCTCGTCCACCTCCACCCGCCACTCGTCGCCCTCGCGGGCCACCGGACGGTCCGCCAGCTTCGCCGCCGCGCCGTCCAGCCGCTTCTGCAGCCGGGCGCTCAGGCCCGCCACCACCTCGGCGACCACCTCGGGCCGTACGCCCGGCCACACGTTCGTCCGCACCGTCATGCTCCTCGCACCTTCTCCCCCACCCAGCGGGCCAGTTCCAGCGGGCTCAGTGCCGCCACGGGCATGCCGGCCGCGACCAGCCGGCCCGCGACCGCCTTCGAATAGCGGGCCGTCCCGGTGTCGTCCAGCGCCGCGCAGCCGAGCAGGTGCACGCCGGAGTCCACCAGCGCGCGGGTCTGGGCCAGCAGCCCGCCGACCGGCCCGCCCTCCTCGAAGTCGCTGACCACCGCGACCAGCGTGCGGGACGGCACCGTCACCAGCTGCCGCGCGTAGCGCAGCCCGCTCGCGATGCTGGTGCCGCCGCCCACCCGCACCTCCAGCAGCAGGCCGAGCGGATCCTCCACCCGCTCCGTCAGGTCGAGGACCTCGGTGGAGAACGCCACGAAGTGGGTGCTCAGCGAGGGCACCCCGGCCAGGATCGAGGCCGTCAGCGCCGCCCAGACCGTGGAGGCCTCCATCGAGCCGGAGACGTCCACGACCAGGATCAGCCGCCAGTCGTTCGCCTGCCGGGCCCTCGTCCGGAACACCGGCCGCTCGGGCACGATCAGGGTGCCGCCCTCCGGCGAGGGACGGGCGGTGGCGAGGTTGGCCCGGATGGTCCGGTCCAGGTCCAGCCCGCCGCCCGGGCGGCGGGACGGGCGCGGCACGCTGATCCCGGTCAGGGCCGGGCGCAGCCTGGTCGCCAGCTCGCGGGTCAGCTCCTCCACCAGGCGCCGCACCAGCGGACGCAGCCGCGCCACCCGGGCCTCGGGCAGGCCGCCCGCGTGCTCCAGCACGGTGCGCAGCAGGTCGACGGACGGGCGGACGGCGGACGGATCCACCGCCGCCAGGACGTCGGTGCGGCCCTGTGCGACGGCCGCGGCGAGTACTTCCTCCCGAAGGCCCGGGCCGAACAGCGACTCCAGCTCCTCGGCCCACTCCCGCACCCCGGGGTAGGGGGCCTCGCGGCCGCCGCGCCCGCCCCGGCTGTCCAGGCCCGGGCCTGAGCCCTCGCCGTGGCCGCTGCCGTACAACTCGTCCAGGGCGGCGGCGAGCCGGGCGCCGCGGCCGCTCAGGCCGCCGGTGCCGGGGCGGCCGAGGAGCAGCCGCCAGCGCTCGGCCGGGGCGAGGGCGTGGCGGGCCGGGTCGGCCGGCCCGGGCCCGGTCGGCAGTGCCGGGGCGGGCGGCGAGGTCGGGGCGGCCGGCGGGGTCGGCCCGGGCGGCGCGTCCTGCGGTGTCGGGGGCAGCAGGCCGCGCCGGGCCAGCGCGGTGCGGGCGGCGAGGTCCGCCCGCACCCAGCCGGCGACCACGGCGGGGGCGGTCTCCTCCGGCAGGGCCGTGAGCCGGGTGCCCAGGCGTTCCTCGACCAGGACCAGCAGCCGGTCGCGGGCGGCCGGGCTCAGGGTGTCGAAGCCGCCGCGCAGCGCGGGCAGCCGGTCCAGGAACGCGGCGTCCGGCAGCGCGGTGACGCGTTCCAGCAGCGGTTCCAGTGCCTCCGGGGCGGAGTCGAACAAGCCCTCCGCCGCCGTCAGCAGCCCGACCAGCGCCCGTCCGAGCGCCTGCCGCGCCTCCGGGCCGGTCGCGCCGTCCACCCAGGAGGCGGCCCGACCGCCCAGCACCCCGGCGGGCTCCTGTCCGAGCAGGACCCGCACCGCCCCGGCCGCGCCGCGCACCAACGGACTCCCCCGCTCGGCGAGCCCGGCCAGGACGTACCCCAGCCGCACCCCGCCCAGCCGGTCCGCCCGCCGTACCAGCTCCACCAGCGCCCGGGCGTCCTGCGGATCGTCCGACCCGCCCAGGCCCTCCAGCTGCCGGACCGCGGCGACCGTCAGGACCTCCACCGCCGCCGGGGCGTCCGGCACCGTCGCGGTGGGCTCCCCCGTAGGGGTGCGGCCGGGGAAGTGGCCGGCGGTGAGGCGGTCGAGGAGGGAGAGCGCGTCGAGGAGCTCCGGAAGGGTGGCGGAGGCCGGGAGGGTGGTGGTGAGCTGGGTGAGGCGGGTCTCGGTGAGGGCGGGGAGGGCGCAGGAGGCGGCGGCGGTGAGGCCGTCGATGGTCTCGCGCGGGGTGGGGTCGCCGGTGAGGTGGGCCCGCAGGGCGCCTTCGGCGGCCTGGGCGGGGGTGACGCCGCGGGTGCCGGCGACGGTGAGCATGGCGGCGGTGGCGGGCGTCCAGTGGAGGCGCCAGCGGGTGCCGACGGTCTCGGTGCCGCCGGCGCCGGTGGTGGGGACGGGGTCGGCGTACGGGACGTCGCAGGCGCCGAGGCGGTGGAGCAGGACCTCCCGGCGGCGGTCCAGGGCGCCGCGCAGCGGGTCGAGGCGCAGCTCGCGCGGGCCTGGGTCGGCGGGGCCGGGGAGGCCGAGGTCGGCGAGGAGGGCCTCGACGGCGGGCGCGAGTCCGCTGCGCGGGGCGGCGGGGGTGGGGCGGCCGGTGCGGGTGCCGATCAGGACCTGTTCGAGGGCGCGGGCGACGGCCCGGCCCCGGCCGAGGGGTTCGCCCTGGGCGAGGACGGTCTGCACCGCCTCGACCAGTTCGCCTCGGCCGGGGGCGGCGTGGCCGCGCAGCCGGGCGAGGTCGCCGGCCAGCCGGACGATCTCGCGGGCGTCGGCCGGGCCGCTGGGGTGGTCCTGGGCCCGGAGCGCGGCACAGATCCGGACGGCGGTGGTGGTGAGCGCCTCGGCGAGCCGGTCGGGGTCGCCGCCGGCGTCGAGGACGGTGTGCTGCCACTCCGGGTCGCGGATGCCCGCCGGGTAGCCGGAGCGGGCGTCGAGCAACGGGTAGGTGTACGGGATCAGGGAGAGGACGTGGCCGGGGTCGTCCGGGTGCGGCGGCTCTTCGGCCGCGACGGGGCCGTCGAGCAGGGCGGGCGCGTGGAAGGCGCCGACCACGGCGGCGATCCGGCGCCCGTCGGCCGCGGCGGCCCTGATGCGGGCGCGCATCCAGGCCTCCCGGCGCAGGTCGTACGGGTCGACGCCGGGGCCGCTCTCGGCGTCGTGGCGCAGTGCCCAGCCGACCAGGAGGGCGGCGCGGCGGACGGCCTCCGGGGTGGAACCCGGGGCGGCCGTCTCGACCAGCCGGTCCCAGAGGTCCTCGTCGGATTCCCGGCCGGTGAGGCGGTGGCGCAGCGCCTCGGCGACGCCCGGGGTGCCGGGCGTGCCGGGCGTGCCCGGGGTGCCGGCGGTCTCCTCGCCGGCCGCCCGGCCCGCTCCGGCGCGGGCCGGGCGGTGGGCGAGCGGGAGGTCGCAGGCGATGGCCTGGACGCCGTTGCGCCGGGCCCACCGCAGGGCGGCGAGTTCCGGGGAGAAGTCGGCGAAGGGGTAGAAGGCGGGCCCGGCCGCCTCCTGGGCGCCGGACGGGGCGGCCGGCGCGGCCGCCAGGGCGACCGGCGCCTCGGTCGCCTCGTCGGCCAGCCAGTCCAGCCAGGGCTGGAACTCTGCGGGCAGTTCGACCAGCACCGCCTCGGGCCGGGCGGCGTCGAGCAGCGCGGGGACGACCGCGCTGAGGGACGGCGCGTGGTGGCGCACGCCGATCAGGTAGGGCCCCGGGCGGTCGGTGCCGGAGGCGGCCAGCCGGTCGGCCACGGACCGCACCGCCTCGTCCGCACCGGCCCGGACCGCGTCCCCGGGGACCGCGCCGCCGTGGGTCGCGTCGCCGTGGACCGCGTCGCCGCCGGTCGCGTCGGCCCGGGCGGGAGTCACCGCGCTGCTCATCCGCTCAGCCCTCCAGTGCCGGACGGAGGTCCCACAGGGTGCGCCAGGTGGCGGCGCCCTGCTCGGCGCGACGGCGGACCGGGCCGTCCCAGTAGCCGAGCAGCCGGGCGGCGTCGGCCGGGTCGTCCTTGCGGACGACGCCGAGCAGCTGGCCGGGGAGGCGGCCGAGCAGGTCGCCGCCGTCGGGCAGGTAGGCGGCGGAGACGCCGAGCGCGGTGGCCACCGAGACGGCTTCGGCGGTGCTCATCACGGTGGACGGGCGCTCGACGTCCCAGCCCTCGGTGGAGCGGCCGGTACGCAGGTCGCGGAAGGCCGTGACCAGGGCCTCCAGGACGGCGTCGTCCACCCCGTAGGCGGCGCCGGCCCGGGCGACGGCGACGGTGGACTGCCGCCGGACCAGGTCCACTTCGGCGGCGAGGCTGCCGATCGGGCCGACCGTCTCGAAGTTGAACCGCCGCTTGAGGGCGGCGGACATCTCGCTGACGCCCTTGTCGCGCAGGTTGGCGGTGGCGATCAGGGTGAACCCGGCGGCGGCGTGCAGCTGCCCGTCCGGGCTGCCCGCCAGCTCGGGGACGGCGATGCGCCGTTCGGAGAGCAGGGAGACCAGGGCGTCCTGCACCTCGGGCAGGCAGCGGGTCACCTCCTCGACCCGGGCGACCGCCCCGGTGGTCATCGCGGTGAGCACCGGGGAGGGCACGAGGGCCTCGCGGCTGGGCCCCTTGGCGAGCAGCAGGGCGTAGTTCCAGCCGTACTTGAGCTGGTCCTCGGTGGTGCCGGCGGTGCCCTGGACGGTGAGCGCGCTGGTGCCGCAGACGGCGGCGGCGAGCAGTTCGGACAGCATCGACTTGGCGGTGCCGGGCTCGCCGACGAGCAGCAGGCCGCGCTCCCCGGCGAGGGTGACGACGCAGCGTTCGACCAGAGCGCGCTCACCGACGAACTTGGGCTCGACGGCCAGGCTCCTGCGCCCGGCCTTGAGCTTCTCGCCACCGCTGCCCACCACGAAGGTGACGACGGCGCGCGGGGTGAGGCGCCAGCCGGGCGGGCGCGGGCCGCCGTCGTGCGCGGCCAGGAACTCCAGTTCGGCGGCGTACTTCTCCTCGGGCGGGACGATCTGCCGCTCGGCGGCGGCGACAGTGGCGGCGGTGGTCGCGCCCGCGGCGGTCGTGCCGGTGGCGGTGGTGCCTGTGGCGGTGGTGCCGGTGGTGGGGGTCTCGGTGGCGGTCATCGGCGGGCCTTCCTGCGCTTGCCGGTCTGGAGCTCTTCGTAGCCGGGGGTGTCGCCGTCGACGGTGCGCTGCCAGGCCCGGGCGAACAGCTCGGGGACGGGCACGGGCACCAGCACGGGCTGGTGGGTGGGCAGTTCGTACAGTGCGGCCTTCCAGGTCTCGGCCGGGAGGGCGGGGGACCTGGCCTCCTGCCAGCCGCCGGGCAGGAACAGGCCGCGACCGGCCCGGGACCGCTTGGCCTCCAGCACCAGTGCGGTGGCGGCGAGTTCGGCGCGGGCCCGCTTCAACCTGGCCGGCTTCCAGCCCGTCCAGCGGGCGACGTTGCGGTCGGTCGGGTCGGGCAGGGCGAGCAGTTGGAGGTAGAGCGCGGCCGCGTCCTCGCCGAGGCCGTGGGTGCGGGACGCCTCGGCGACCAGCTCGGGGGCGGACAGCTGCGGGTTCTGCAGCCAGGCCGGCGCGTCACCGGTGGGCTCCGCCCCGGACGCGGAGGCGGCCAGCCGCTCCGGTTCGCCGCGCAGGACGGATTCGATGGCGCCGCGCTCCAGGGCGAACAGGTAGCCTCCGGAGAGCCCGTCGAGCAGGTCGAGCAGCGGGTCGTCGGGGCCGGTGAGGGCGGCCGGTCGCAGCCAGACCCGCTCGTACGTCTCGTTCTGCGGGGTGAGGACGAGTGCCGGCCCGCAGCGGACCAGGCCGTCCGGGTCGGCCCCGCCCTCGGCCGGCAGGCCGAAGTGGGTGCGCAGCACGGCGGACAGCGGGGCGCCCTTGGTGGTGCTGACGAGGTCGAGGTCGAGCAGCAGCCCGGGGTCGGCCAGCCGCTCGCGCAGCGCGGTGGCGGCGCGGGGCAGCAGCGGGCGCAGCGGGCTGTCGGCGGGCAGGTGGTAGGCGAGCCAGCGCAGGGCGTCGACCGTCTTGTCCAGCTGGCCGGAGCCGGGCACCGCGCTCGGGTCCTCCGGGACGAGCCGTGGTACGGCCGGGTGCTCGCCGCTGAGCCGGAAGGCGGTGGTGCGGTTGAGCCACGGGGTGCGGGCGGGGTTGAGCACCTCCTCGATGGTGGTGACGGAGACGCCCTGGACGGTGGCCTGGGCCTCCTCGGGGAGGGTGACGAGCCGTCCGAAGTGCCGGATCCAGGCTTCGGCTCCGGCGGCCACGTCGGGGCCGTCGGTCCACAGCGTCTTCGGGTCGGCGGTCAGCAGGGCGCCCCAGACGGCGGCGATCCCCGTGTGGTCGTGTCCGCGCAGCCAGTTCTGGGCGGCCCGGACCTCGGCGGCCTTGAGGCCGTACTCGGCGGGCACCTCGGCGTTGCCCCAGTGCAGCAGCCCGGCGGGCGGGCTGAGCAGCAGGGTGGCGCGGGCGGTGCCGATGCCGGTGAGCTCGGAGAAGGCGGCGGCCCGGGCGGCGTCCCAGGCGACGGTGCCCTGCAGGGCGGCGACCCGCCGGAACGTGGCCGTCCAGGCCGCGTCGACCCGCTCCTCGGTGCCGCGCTCCTCGACGGTGGTGAAGTGCGCGACGGGGCCGAACCGCCCGCTCGGGTCGTGGTCGACGGCGAGCCAGTGGATCGTGCCGTCGGAGTACTGGCGCCGGTGGCCGAGGATGACGACGGTGCGGTCGCCGTGGCGCAGCACCTCGCCCTGGCGGTGGCTGTCCGGGCGGGCCTCCCTGGCCGGCTCGGGCCGCTCCGCGAGGACGATCTCGCGCAGGGTGGCGCCCCGGTCGGCGAGCGGGCCCTTGGTGAGTTCGCCGAACAGCAGGACCAGCGAGGAGCGGTGGGCCGGGCGGGTGAGCGGGGCGGCCACGGCGTGGGCCAGGACGTCGAGCCGGCCGAGCAGGTGCAGCCAGCCGTGGTTGCCGTCGCCGCCGTGCAGGGTGACTGCCGCCGGGGTCGTCCAGCCCTCGGCGGCCGCGGCGGGCGGGGCGGCGAGGACGGCGAGGACGGTGCGCAGGTTGTTGAGCACCCAGCAGCGCTCCGAGCTGCCCCAGCTGTTGCCGAAGCCGCCGACCTCGGGCAGGACGGCGCGCACGGCGTCGCGCAGTTCGTCGTCCAGGCCGTGGTCGGGCCGCCACTCGGCGGCCTTCGCCTTGTCCGGGCGCTCGGCGTCCGGCTGCGGGACGAACCGGGCGACCCCGTCCAGCAGGTCGGCCGCGGCGCGGGCGATCCCGGCGACGCCGGCCAGCAGCAGCGGGTGGGCGATCCCGGGCAGGGCGGTGCCGACCGCCTCGACGGGCAGGGTGTTGCGGGCCTCGCCCTGCCGGGAGAGCGGGCGCCGGACGCCCTGGACCGTCAGCCAGCGCTGCTCGTCCTCCGGGGCGGGTTCGGCGTCGACGGGCCAGGCGAGGTCGATCAGGCGCGCGGCCTGTTCGGTGGTCACGCCGCGCAGGGCGCGGGACCCGGCCTCGTCGCGCGGCCGCAGGGCGTGCCAGTGGTCGTAGGGCGGGACCAGCGCGGTGCCGGCCGCGGAGAGCTCGCCGGCGCGGCAGGGGCGCAGGTCGGTGGTGCGGTCCGTGCGGTCGGCGAGGTCGGGCAGGTTGAGGGCGAGGTGGTCGTTGCTGTCACGGCTGACCACCGGGCCGCCCTCGCCGGGCAGGGCGAGGCGGCCGACCGGGACGGTGTCCGGACCGGGGCGGCCGTGCAGCGGCAGGACGATGCGCTGCCCGTCGGCCGTGAAGGTGGTGACGGCGCGGCCGGGTTCGTTGCGCACCCAGCTGCCGAGCACGGTGCCGTCGGTGCCCAGCGGGGTGCCCTCCAGGCCGGGGCGCATCGGCAGCAGCCGGGCGTCGTCGGGGAGGAGCCGGCCGGCCTCGGCGGTGGCGGCGATCACGGGCGGCTCGGCGGCCCGGCCCAGGGCGCCGGTGGCCGGGTCGAGTTCGCGCAGGACGCGGCCGCCGTCCGAGGCGTAGCGCAGCGTCCAGTACCCGGTGCCGTCGCCGAGGACGCGGTGCTCCTCGGGCATCCGGGTGTCGCCGGGGTGCAGCGGGCGCTCGCCGGTGGTGCGGCCGCCGCCGGGCAGTTGGAGGGACGGCGCCTCCGGGGACCGCTCGCCGTAGTAGTAGCCGGCGATGCTCTGGCCGGTCAGTTCGAAGGTCTGGTCCGGCCGGCCGGACCAGTAGGCCCGCTGCTCGCCCTCCTCGTACCAGGCGACGAGGAGTTCGCCGTCGACGAGGCGCAGCCGGGGCCGGTTGCGGTTGCCCCGCGGCTGTGTGGGCACCCGCAGGGTGTGCTCCAGCAGGATGCCCTCCGGCCCGACCACGACGGCCCGGTCGTGGCGGGCGAGGACGAGGTACGGCCAGGCGTCCTCGACGGTCAGGTCGTCCAGGCCGCGGGTGCGGTGGCCGGGGGCGGTGACCGGGAGGGTGTCGGCGGCGGGCGGGTCGGCGAGCTTGGCGAGCGCCTCCTCCAGGGCGGGCCAGCCGAGTTCGTCCAGGATGCCGGCGCCGAGGGCCCGGGCGAGCAGTCCGGTGACGTCGAGGGCGGCGATCCGCTCGGCGGCGGCCGGGGCGACGGTGCGGATGGCGGTGCGGTGCTGGCTCAGCGAGCGGACCAGGTCGTCGGCGGCGGCCAGGCCGCGGGCGGCGGTGATCTCGTCGGCGCGGGCCTCGGCCCACTCCGCGAACAGCTCGCTGAGCAGCGGCAGCGCGGCGGACCGGTGCTTGACGGCGGTGTCCCAGGCGGCCGGGGCGGCGCGGCGCAGCAGCGGCCGGTAGCGGTCGTCGGCGGCGACGGCCGCGAGGCCGGGGCCGTCCGGGCCGCTCTGCTCGACCCAGTCGCGCAGGTCGAAGCCGAGGCCGGCCGGCGGGTCGGCCACCGGGACGCCCGCGGCCAGCAGGAGTTCGAGCAGGTCGAGCCGGGTGTGGCCGGCGCGGACGCCGGTGGCGAGGTCGACCGGGACGGCGTCGGCGTGCAGCCGCCCGACCATCCGGCGGGCCAGGGCGAGGGTGGCCGGGCAGCTGGGCCGGCTGCGCCAGCCGCGGCCGAGGTGGTTGCACCAGCGCTGGAGCCAGGCGGCGGCGGGCTCGGCGCCCTCGGCCCGGGGGCCGGTGAGCAGTTCCTCCGCGCCGGTCTCGGCGAGGACCGCCAGCCAGGCGGTGTCCTGCGGGGTCTCGGAGCCCGAGGTGGCCGGGTCGGGCAGCAGCTCCAGCAGCCGGGCCCGGACCTGCGCGTCCTCCGTGCCCAGCTCGATCAGCGCGCCGTGCCAGGACTTCCAGAAGGCGGCGGGCGCCCGGTTGACCGCCGGGGAGTCCAGCAGTTCGGCGAGCAGCGCGCGTTCGTGCTCGCCGCGGTCGAGCCCGGCGGCCCGGATCAGCGCGCGGGCGTCCTCGGCGACCCCGGCGTACGGGGCCATGCCGGCCGCGGAGCGCTCGGTGCACAGCTGGCGGAAGCGCTGCCAGGCGGTCAGCGGGTCGAGCCGCTGGGCGAGCTCCTTGACGTACTGGCGCAGGGACTTGACGGTGAGCGCGCCGGCCAGGGCGAACTCCAGGAAGACGGCGCGCAGCCGCTCCTCGTCCACCGTCAGGCCGTGGGTGCGCTCGGCCTCGCGGGCCTTGCCGAACCAGGCGGCGGCGTAGGTCTGGTTGCCGTGGCCGAGGAACGTCCGGCCGACCTCCTCGCAGAAGGTGGGCAGGAAGTGCGGGACGGCGCGGCCGAGACGGGTGGCGAGCTCGTCGAAGCCGTCCTTGGCGGCGCCGGGTTTGGCGGCGGCCTGGCGGCCCAGCCGCTCCATCTCCTTGACCAGGGCGAGCGCGTGGTGGCCGTTGGCCGGGTCGTGGACCAGGGCCCAGGCGGGGAAGCCGAGCGCCTCCTGGCGGACCTGGCCGACATCGGCGGGCTCGCCGTCCGGGGACAGGCCGAGGAAGTCGACGGCGAGGTCCTCGGCCCGGCCGAGCGTGCCGGGGACCAGCCGGACGATCCGGCGGCCGTCGAGCGCGGGGTGGGTGTAGGTGCGGGCGGTGAGGACGTCGGCGGCGCTGTCGGGGCGGCCGGCGTCGGGCAGGGTGCCGGGCGCCAGCACGGCGCCGGCGTCGAGCAGGGCCTCGGGCGTGGCCGCGGCGGCCGTACCGGCGGCGGTGGCGGTGTTGTTCGGGCCGGTGGTGGTCATGCGGCGTCCTCCCCTTCGATCGTGCGGCCGGCGTGCAGGGCGGCGGCCATCCGCATGCCCTCGGACCAGGCGACCGGCCCGACATCGGTGAGCGGCAGGGCCCGGCCGTCGGGGCCCGCCCAGCTGAGCGCCCCGGTCTCGCAGGCGTCGTACTCGTAGTAGTCGCCGACCCAGACCCGGGCCTCGACGGTGCGCCCGGCCTCGGTGATCGACTGGACGGCGGAACCGCCGCGGACCCGGCAGCCGAGCCGGTTGCAGCGGCCGACCAGCTCGCGCAGCTCGCGGTAGCGGCCGCCGGCGTAGGTGGTGACCTCGGTGCCGGCGGGCGGCTCCGCCGGCCGGTGCCAGACCTCGCGGTAGAGCTGCTGGACGCGCTGGGAGACGCCGAGTTCGACGGCGAACTCGCGCAGCTCGTCGAGGTCCTCCAGGAGGACCGGGTGGGGTATCAGGACCTCGCCGTCGAGGAGGCGGACGGTGTCGCCGTCCAGGTCGACCAGGCCGAGGCCGCGCTCGGCGTCGGCGCCGCGCAGGAAGCCGGCCACCGAGCCGTCGGGGCCGGTCACCACCAGGTCGCGCAGCACGGCCTGCCAGGCCTCGTCCGGCCACACCGCGGTGAGCAGCGCGGCGGGCACCGGCAGCGAGCGCACCATCCAGCGCTCGACGTCCTCCTGGCAGCCCCGCTCGTGCGCGGACAGCCACTCGGCGAGCTGCTTGAGCTGGGTGACGACCGGGTCGTCACCGAGCTTCGACGGTACGGACTTCAGGTCGCGGCCCGCCGCGTTGCGGCACACCACCCTGCCGTCCTCGCCGAGCGCGACGCGGTACCCTCCCGCGCCCGTCTCCACCCATGCCACGGCCGTACTCCTCCCACCGGGGAACCACCCGGGAACCACGTCTCGATCGCCTGCTGACCAGCGATGCGAGGAACGTAGCGAGGCCCACTGACAACGCGGTGGGCGGGGTGGAGTCGGCCGGGGGCGTGGGGAGTTGAAACCACTCGAACGAGTGATCGATCAGGTGGGCGGGGTGGAGTCGGGCGGGCCCGGAGCCCGGAAGCCCCGGGCCCGGAAAGCCCGAAGGCGGCACCGCCCGGGAAGGACGGCACCGCCTTGACGCGGAACACGGCGCGCCCGGGAACGGGCGGACCCGGGAGCCCCGCGACGGACCCGGGAGCCCCGCGACACCGCGCCCCCGGACCGCCGCCGCGCGGCCGTCAGCCCAACGGCGCCCGGGGCACGATCACCGGCGCGCCGTCGCCCGGCGCCGTCAGCACGTGGCTGTCGATGTCGTACAGCGCCCGCACCAGCGGCGCGTCCACCACCTCGCGCGGCGGCCCGCAGGCCACCACGGCGCCGTCGCGCAGCGCGACCAGCAGGTCCGCGTAGCGGGCCGCCGCCGCGAGGTCGTGCAGCACCATGACGACCGTCCGGCCGCCCGCGGCGACCTGCCGGACGAGCTCCAGCACCTCCACCGCGTGCCCGAGGTCGAGCGCGCTGGTCGGCTCGTCGAGCAGGACGACCGGGGTGTCCTGGGCGAGCACCATCGCGAGCCAGCAGCGCTGGCGCTGGCCGCCGGAGAGCCGGTCGAGCCGGCGCTCGGCGAGGTCCTCGACGCCGGTGGCGCGCAGGGCCTCGGCGGTGAGCCGCTCGTCGTCCGGCGACCACTGCCGGAACAGGCCCTGGTGCGGGTGGCGGCCGTAGCGGACGAGTCCGGCGACGGTGACCGCCTCGGGCGCCTGCGGGCTCTGCGGCAGCAGGGCGACCCGGTGGGCGGCCTGCCGCGGGCGCAGCCGCCAGACGTCCTCGCCGCCGACCAGGACCCGTCCGCCGTCCGGCCGGTGCAGCCGGGCCACGGCCCGCAGCAGGGTGGACTTGCCGCACCCGTTGGGTCCGACCACCGCCACCACCTGCCCGGCCGGGACGGTGAGGTCGACCCCGCCGAGCACCGGGCGCCCCGGGCCGTAGCCGGCGGTGAGCCCCTCGATCGTCAACTCCATGACTGCCTCCCCCGGTCCGGCGCCCGCTCAGCTGCCGCCGAGGGCCTTGCCGAGGTCGCCGATGACGACGTCGGCGGCGAGCGGGCCGCCCCGGGTGGACCAGACCGAGCCGTCCACCGTCACGGCGTGGTTGTTCTTCACCGCGTTCAGCTCCTGGTAGGCGGGCTTGGACTGGACGTCCTTGAGCGCGGACTTGCCGTCGTCGGTCAGGGTGGACAGGAACAGCCAGTCGCCGTCGATCTCGGAGAGCTTCTCCAGGCTCAGCGCCGGGCTGTGCGCGTTGCCGTCCTTGTCCTGGGCGGCCGGGCGGGTGAGGCCCATGTCGAGGGCGACACCACTGGCGAACTGCTTCTTCTCCATCCAGCTCGGACCGGTCGGGTTCCAGCGGACGATGGAGACGGCGGCGCCCTTGTTCTTGGTGAGCTCGCTGCCGGCCTTGGCGGCCTTGGCGTCGTAGTCGCCGATCACCTTGTTGGCCTGGTCCATCTTGTTGACGGCGTTGCCGATGCCCCGGAAGGCGAGCTTCCAGTCGTCGGTGGGGGCCATGGTGACCAGGGTCGCGGGGGTGATCTCGCGCAGCTGCTTGAGCACCTGCTCGTCCTGCATGTCGCCAGCCAGGATGAGGTCGGGCTTGGCGGCGACGACCTTGTCCATCACCGGCTGCAGCAGGTTGCCGACCACCGGGATGCCCTGGACCTTGTCCTTCAGGTACGCGGGCGGCTCGTTGAGGCCCTGTCCGTTGGTGATGCCGACCGGCTTGACGCCGAGGGCGAGCACCGCGTCGAGGTCCTCCTGGGTGAGGGTGACGATCCGCTTGGGCTCGGCGGGGACCTCGACGGCCTTGCCGGTGGCGTCCTTGACGGTCCGCTTGTCACCGCTGGCGCCGGACTTGTCCGCCGCCGGGGAGGCGGCCGCGGAGGAATCGGAGGAGGACGAGCCGGAGGAACCGCAGCCCGTGAGCAGGAGGGCGGCCGCCCCGGTGACGGCCAGCGCCTGGGCCGCGCGGCGGCGGACGGGGCTGAGCGGGCGACGGGCGAACGGCATGGGTGCCTCCGGGCAACGGTGGTACGGGAGTTGAGCGACTCACGGGAAGTCCGACGGGACGGGGGCGTCCGACGGCCCGCCCGAGGGGGCGGCTCGGCCATTAGGTTAGCCTTACCTTATGACATTGTCGCAAGCGGGCGTCCACGAAGCGTCCTCGGCCGCCGCGCCGGCCGCCCCGTCGCCCGGACGGGGGCCCCACCCGGAGGACCGGCCTCACGACCCGTCCGAGGACCGACAGGAAGGCCCGCCCGGCGACCGGAAGGAGGGCCCGCCCGGGAGCCGCCCCCAGGGGCGCCGGGAGGGCGTCCGCCGCACCTGGCCCTTCGTCGTCGGAGCGCTGGCGCTACTGCTCGCCCTGGCCGCGCTCTCACTGTCGGTCGGCGCGGGCGAGGTCGGCGCCGGGCGGGTGCTGGACTACCTGCTCGACCGCGGCGGCGCCCGCGCCGACGGCCGGCTCGCCCTGGTCGTCGGCGACCTGCGCCTCCCGCGCACCGTGACCGCCCTGCTGGTCGGCGCCGCACTCGGCGTCGCCGGAGCCCAACTCCAGTCCGTCACCCGCAACCCGCTCGCCGAGACCGGCCTGCTCGGCGTCAACGCCGGCGCCTCGCTGGGCGTCGTGCTCGGCATCGCCGTGCTCGGCGTGCAGACCTCGTACGGGTACCTCGCCTTCGCCTTCGGCGGCGCCGTGCTCGCCAGCACCCTGGTCCTGCTGATCGCGAGCAGCCGGGGCGGCGGGTCGCCGATGCGGCTGGTGCTGGGCGGCTCGGCGGTCGGCGCCACCTTCGGCGGCCTCACCGGCGTGCTGATCGTCAACTCGCCCGAAGCATACGATCGTTACCGGGTCTGGGTGCTCGGCTCGCTGTCCGGCGTGGAGGGCTGGGAGACCCTGGGCAGGCTCGCCCCCGTCCTCGGTGTCGGCTTCCTGCTGGCGCTGCTCACCACCCGGCCGCTCACCGCGCTGGCCCTCGGCGACGACCTCGCCCGCGGCCTCGGCCACCGGCCCGGCGCCACCCGGGCGGCGGTCGCCGTCACCGTCACCCTGCTGACCGCCTCGGCCGTCGCGCTGGCCGGGCCGATCTCCTTCCTCGGCCTGCTCGCCGGATTCCTCGCCCGCTCCGTCGCCGGCCCCCGCGTCGGCCGACTCACCCTGCTCGCCGCGCTGTTCGGCGCCGCCGTGCTGACCGGCGCCGACGTACTGGCCCGGGTGGTGGCCCGCCCGTTCGAGGCGCCCGTGTCGGTGATCGTCGCCCTCGTCGGCGCCCCCGCCCTGATCGCGATCGTCCGCTCCCGCCGCTCCGCCGCGCTCGCCATGGCCGACCCGGCCGAGCCCGCGCCACCCGTGCGGCACGCCGAACCGCCCACCCCCAAGCCGGACCTGGCACTGCGGTACGGGATCTGGTCACTGCTGCTCCCCCGCCGGACCATGCTCGCCTCACTCGGCCTGGCCGCCGCGCTGCTCGCCGCCGTCGTGGTCTCCGCGCACGCCGGGCAGAGCGAACTCGGCCTCGGCCGCACCTTCCAGGCCGTCTTCGGCTACGGCGAGCGCCTGGACGTGCTGCTGGTACAGAAGTTCAGGCTCGGCCGGATCGTCGCCGGACTCGCCGCCGGAGCCGCGCTCGGACTGGCCGGCTGCCTCACCCAGACCCTCGCCCGCAACCGCCTCGCCACCCCCGAACTCCTCGGCGTCAACGACGGCGCGACCGCCGCCGTCCTGATCTCCGCCACCGCCTCGGGCACCTTCGGCGCCTGGTGGGCCGGGCCACTCGGCGCGCTCGCCGCCGTGCTGGTCGTCACCCTGGTCTCCGGCGGGCTCGGCGCGCGCGGCTACCGGGTCCTGGTCGTCGGGCTCGCCATGTCCGCGCTCGCCTCCGCCGTGATCCAGGTCGCGCTGGCCCGCCGCTCGCTCAACTCGGCCGGATCGCTGTACATCTGGACCTCCGGCAGCCTCAACGGCCGGGACTACGCCGTCGCCACGCCCGTGCTGATCGGGCTGGCGGTGCTGGTGCCGCTCGCCCTGGCCACCGCCCGGCGGCTCGCCGTGCTGCGCTTCGACGACAGCGTCGCCTCCGCCCTCGGCGTCGACCCCGGCCGGGTCCGGCTCGTCTGCCTGCTGCTGGCCGTCGCCCTCGCCGGGCTGGCGGTCGGCGTCTGCGGACCGGTCGGCTTCGTGGCACTGGCCGCACCCGTCCTCGCCGGGCGCCTGGCCGGGCCCGCACGCGTACCGGTCCTCGGCTCGGCGCTCACCGGTGCCCTGCTCGTCGTCCTCGCGGACACCCTCGGACGGGTGCTGATCGGCGGGGTGGAGATCCCCGTCGGCATCGTCACCACCGTCCTCGGCGGCCCCTTCCTGCTCTGGGTGCTGCTCGGCCGCAAGGGCAGCACCGTCTGACCTCCCGCCCGAACCCCGACCGCGCCCCCCTCGCCCCGCCCGCACGCCCCGTCCCACGTCCCGCACCGCGCGCCCCCAGGAGCCCGTACCGTGGCAAACCCGCCCGCCGTCACCACCGACCCGACCGACCCCGCCTACCGCCTGGTCACCTTCACCCACCGGGACGAGGAGTGCGACGGCGTCCTGGCACTACTGCACACCGTGACCGACAAGGACCGCCACGCCGGCGACCTGACACCGCACCTGATGGAACGTCAGGACGACGGCCTGTGGTCGATCACCTACCGGCTGCGCGCCGACCACCGGGCGTCCTACCAGCTGCACCCGTTCCGGGGCGAGGCCCCCGGAACGGCCCGCCCCGACTGGCTGCACGTCCTGGACCACGCCCGCCCCGACCCGTACGACACCGAGCCCCGACTCCCCGCCCCCGACGGCCGCCACCCCTCCTCGGTGCTCAGCCTGCCCGACGCGCCGGCGCAGCCGTACGTCCGGCGGCGGGAGGGCGTGCCCCGGGGCCGGACCGTCGCGCACACGGTCGCCGGCCGCCGGGTGGACGTCCACCTCCCGGCCGGACACGGGGACGGCCCGCAGGCCGGGGACGGCCCGCACCCGGTGGCGGTGCTGCTCGACGGGGACATGTGGGGCGACGTACTGTCCGTCGGCGACACCCTCGACAACCTCGCCGCGGACGGCGCCGTCCCGCCCACCGTGGCCCTGCTCGTGCACACCATGGGCCCCGGCCGACCCGACGACCTCAGCTGCAACCCGGCCTTCGTCGACCTGCTCGCCGACCGCCTCCTCCCCTGGGCGGCCCGGGAGTTCGGCGCCACCACCGACCCGGCGGCCACCGTGATCGCCGGCCAGAGCGCGGGCGGGCTCACCGCCGCCTACGCCGCGTACCGGCGCCCCGAACGCTTCGGCAACGCGCTCTCCCAGTCCGGCTCCTTCTGGTGGCCGGACACCACGGAGTTCGACGAGGGCAGCGAGTGGCTGACCCGCCAGTTCGCGGCCGAGGAACGGCGGACGGCCCGCTTCTACGTCGAGGTCGGCCTCCAGGAGTGGATGCTGCTCGCCCAGAACCGGCACCTGCGGGACGTCCTGACGGCACGCGGCTACGACCTCGCCTACCGCGAGTTCAACGGCGGCCACGACTACGCCTGCTGGCGCGGCGGGCTGGCGGACGGACTGACCCACCTGCTGGGGCCGGCCGGCTCACCCGAACGGGGCAAGCAGGGCGAGGCCTCCCGGCGACCCGGCGACCGGACCGCCTAGCCTCTGGACGGAGCCCGCCCTCCGGAACGAACGGATGTTCCGGGGGCGTCCGGACCGTCCGGAGCGGGTGCCCCACAGGAGATGTCCATGGCTGTCGGTGTGCCGGTCCCCCGCCCCCTGGAGGCCCGGTGGATCCACGGGTCCCCGTCGGCGAAGCACGACACGGACCCGGAGCTCCAGGTCCACGCGTACGACGAGCACACCGTCATCCTGCGGCAGAACAAGGCGGTCCACTACGAAGCACCGTTCCTCTACCTGCTGTTCGGCGCCGAACGCGCCCTGCTGCTCGACACCGGGGCCACCGCCGAGGCCGAGTTCCTGCCGCTGCGCGCGGTGGTCGACGGGCTGATCGACCAGTGGCTCGCCCGCAACCCACGCGACGGCTACGAACTCCTCGTCCTGCACACCCACGACCACGAGGACCACGTCGCGGGCGACGGCCAGTTCGCCGACCGTCCCGCGACGACCCTGGTGGGCGCCCACCCGGCGGAGGCCTGGCCGTACTTCGGCTTCGACCGCGACCCCGGGGCGACGGCCCCGGTGGACCTGGGCGGCGGACGCGTCCTGGAGTGCCTGGCCACACCCGGGCACCACGCGTCGGCGGTGACCTACTACGACCCGTGGACGGGCTTCCTCCTCACCGGGGACACCGTCTACCGCGGCCGGCTCTACATCGACGACTGGCCGGCCTTCCGCCGCACCGTCGAACGCCTCGTCGACTTCACCGCCACCCGGCCGGTGACGTACGTGCTCGGCTGCCACATCGAGATGACGAGCCGCCCCGGCGTCGACTACCCCGTCCGCACCACCTACCAGCCCGACGAGCCGCCCCTGCAGCTCACCCCCGCCCACCTGGGCCGGATCCACGCCGTCCTCACCGGCCTCGGCGACGAACCGCGCCGCCACACCCTGCCGGACCTCATCCTCTGGCCGGAGGGCGAGGAGGAGGACTGAGGACGGGGGAACGGGGGCCGGGGCCCCGGCCCGGGACGTGCGGTCAGTCCCGGTACGGGACGAGCCGGGACAGGTCCAGCTCGAAGCCGAACGGCTCCGGGATGCGGACGGTCTCGCCGAACTCCCTTTCCGTCCTCGTGTGGTAGCGGTCGCGGTTCGGCTCGGAGAACAGCGTCACGGTCTTCTGCCTCGGGTCCACGATCAGGTAGAGCGGGAGGCCCATCCGCGGATAGTCGCGGACCTTGCCGCTCCAGTCGTTGTCGGGATTGGACGGCGAGACGATCTCGACCGCGATCAGCGCCACGTCGGCGGGGATCTCACGGCCCAGCTCGATCACGTCCTCGGGCAGGTAGGTGAGGTCGGGATTGCGGACCGAACCGACTGCCGGGGAGGACAGGTCGCTGTTCCCGGACGGGAAGTACCCCGTCGGACAGTGCGCCTCGAACTGGCGCTGGACGATGGCCAGGTCGAGCTGGTGGATCGAGGACGGCGATGCCTGCATGACGATGACGTCGCCGGACAGCTCGACCTTGAAGCCGTCCGGGAGGCTGCGGCGGGCCTCTTCGAGCAGGCGGTAGTGCTCAGGATTCATTCGGACTCCTCCGGTGCTCCGACCACCGTACGGCAGCCGGGCGCCGGAGGAGTCCTGTCCCGCGTCGGTGTCAGTCCTCGGCGTCAGTCCTCCGGGGGCGGGCCCGGGGGCTCCGTCGGGAGGCGGACGGCGAGGAGGGCGCCGGCGGCGACCAGCAGCGCCGTCAGGAGGAGCGCGAGCCGGTAGGGGGTGGTGCCCGCGTCGGCGGGGAGGGCGCCGATCAGGGCGGCCGTGGCGGCGATGCCCAGGGCGCCGCCGAGGGTGCGCAGGATGGTGAAGAGACCCATCGCGCGGCCCATCGCGGGCGGGGGCACGTCGGCGAAGCCCGCGATCTGGACGGTGAGGACGGCGGTGCCCAGGATCAGGCCGACGCCGAACATCAGGGCCCGGACCAGCCACGGGTTCTCGGCGAAGCCCAGGGCCGCGAGGACCGCCGCCGCCAGCAGCAGGGCGGGCAGGGCCAGCCGGCGGGGGCCGAGGCGGGGCAGCAGGCGGTCCACCACCTGGGAGGCGGCCATCAGGCCGATGGCCTCCGGGAAGACGCTCAGCCCGGCGTCGAGGGCGGAGGCGCCGAGCGCGGCCTGGTAGAGCAGCGGCAGGGCGAACAGCGCGCCCATCAGCCCGGCCGAGGTGAGCAGGGCCAGCCGGCTCGCGGTGCCGAAGGTCCGGTCGGCGAGCAGCCGCAGGTCCACCAGCGGCTCGTCCGAGCGGAGCTGGTGGCGGACAGCAGCACCCAGCAGCACCAGGCCGGCCAGGCCGCCGAGCGCCACGCCCGGGGAGGACCAGCCGTGCGCGGGGCCGAAGCCGAGCGCGTAGGTCAGCAGGCCGAGGCCGGGGGTGGCGAGCAGGAAGCCGGTGGTGTCGAAGCGGCCGGCCGGGGGTTCCTCGGCACCGCGCAGGGCGACCAGCCCGGTCACGACGGCGGCCGCCCCGATCGGGACGTTCACCAGGAACAGCCAGTGCCAGGACAGGTGTTCGGTGAGGAAGCCGCCGAGCGGCGGCCCGAGGGCGGGCATCAGCGCGGTCGGGACGATCAGGAACCGGCCGAGGCCGGACCGCTCGTGCGGGGCGAAGGCCCGGAACAGCAGGGTCATCCCGACCGGCGTGAGCAGTCCGCCCGCCACGCCCTGGACGGCCCGGGCGGCGGCCAGCGAACCGAGGCCGGGCGCGGCGGCGCACAGGGCGGAGGCGAGGGTGAAGGCGCTCAGCGCGCCGAGGAACACCCGCTTCACCCCGTACCGGTCGCCCAGCCAGCCGGCCACCGGCAGGCCGAGGGCGAGGCCGACCAGGAAGGCGGTCTCGACGGCGTTGGCGGCCGAGACCGGGCGGCCGAAGTCCTCGGCGATGCTGAACAGCGCGGGGTTGACGATCGTCGAGTCCAGGCCGTTCATGCACATCGCGGCCGTGTAGACGACGACCACCGCGGCGCGCCCCGCGAGCAGGGGGCGCGCCGGGGCCTCGGCGCCGGGGGTGGCCGGTGGGGTCACAGGGCGGTCCAGTGCGCGGTGATCCACTCCAGCACGGCGGCCCGCTCGCCCGGGCCGTGGGCGGCGCTCCAGCCGGCCGGGACGGCGGCGAAGGCGGGCCAGAGGGAGTGCTGCCCCTCGGGGTTGACGAGGGCGAGGAACTCGCCGTCCGCGTCGAAGGGGTTGACGGGGGCGTCACTCATCGCTGGTCTTCTCCATCATCGGTCCTGTCGGTCCTGTCGGTCTTCAGGTGGTCGGCGATCACGCTCGCGATGTGCGCGATCGGGGCGGGCAGGGTCATGTCCTTGTGGGAGCAGGCCACATCGGTGTCGGCGATCCGGCCGGACACGTACGGGGTCCACAGTTCGGGCACCAGCGCGTCGTCGATGGTGTCGACGGTGGCGCGGAAGAACAGCACGTCGCCGTCGAAGCGGCGGTGGTCGTAGCCGCGCACCAGGTGGTTGGTGTTGAGGTAGATCCGGTTGAGCGCCGCCACGGTGGCGTCGTCCAGTCCGGCGAGCGGGCTGCCCTCGCGGCGCAACAGCTCGGTGACGGCGTCGAGTTCGAGCGGACGGCCGGCGAGGTCGTCCGGCCCGAAGCCGCCCATGGTGAGCAGCGCCTCCAGCGCCTCGGCCTGGTCGGGGACGGGCAGGTCGCGGAAGCCCTCGGCCGGGTAGGCGTCCAGGATGGCGAGCAACTCGACCTCGTGGCCCAGCTCTTGGAGCCGGACCGCGACGGCGTGCGCGATGATCCCGCCGGTGGACCAGCCCATCAGCCGGTACGGGCCCTCGGGTTGGACCTCGCGCAGCCGGTCGGCGTAGTGCGCGGCCAGTTCCTCCATCGTGCCGGGCAGCGGCTCGGCGGCGGTGGCCGCGCCGACGCCCTGGGCCTGGAGGCCGTAGATCGGGACCTCGCCGGGCAGGTTGCGGATCAGGCCGGTGTAGCACCAGCTGAGGCCGCCGGCCGGGTGGACGGCGAACAGCGGGCGCTGCCGTCCGGGGGCGACGGGCCGCAGCGGGAGCAGGACGTCCAGGGCGTCGGGCTCCCGGGCGCCGGCGTCCTGCGAGCCGGCGGTGAGCGCGGCGTCGAGGGCGGCCACGGTGGGCGCCTGGAACAGCGTGCCGATGCCGACGTCCAGGCCGAGCACCTCGCGGATCCGTCCGGCGAGGCGCACCACCAGCAGCGAGTGCCCGCCGAGGGCGAAGAAGTCGTCCTCGACGCCGACCGCGGCGACGCCCAGCACCTCGGCGAACAGTTCGCACAGCTGCTGCTCGCGCGGGGTGCGCGGCGGGCGGCCGGCGCCGGTGACCGGCGCGTCGGGGGCGGGCAGGGCCCGGCGGTCGAGCTTGCCGTTGGCGGTCAGCGGCAGCCGGTCGAGCAGGACGACGGCGGACGGCACCATGTGGCCGGGCAGCCCGGCGGCCGCGTGCGCCCGCAGGTCCTCCGCCGCCAGGCCGTCGGCCACCGCGTACCCGACCAGCCGCTTGTCCCCGGGGACGTCCTCGCGGACCACCACCGCGGCGTCGGCGACGGCCGGGTGGGCGGCCAGCACGGCCTCGATCTCGCCGAGTTCGATCCGGAAGCCGCGCAGCTTGACCTGCTGGTCGGCGCGGCCGAAGTACTCCAGGACGCCGTCGGCGCGGCGGCGGGCGAGGTCGCCGGAGCGGTACATCCGGGTGCCGCTCTCGCCGAACAGCCCGGCGTACGGGTCGGCGACGAACCGGGTGGCGCTCAGGTCGGGGCGGCCGAGGTAGCCGCGGGCCAGGCCCGCCCCGGCGACGTACATCTCGCCGGTGACGCCGGGCGGGACGGGCTGGAGGTGCCCGTCGAGGACGTAGACCCGCAGGTCCGGGATGTTGACGCCGATGGTGCTGCTGCTTCCGGCGGCGGCGCTCGCCCGGTCGAGGGCGATGTACGAGACGTGCACGGTGGTCTCGGTGATGCCGTACATGTTGACCAGGGTCGGCGCGTCCTCGGCGTGCCGGGAGTACCAGTCGTCCAGGCGGGCCAGTTCGAGCGCCTCGCCGCCGAACACCACGTAGCGCAGGGCGAGTTCGCTGCCGGGGCGGTCCCGGTCGGCGGCGCTGAGCTGGTAGAAGGCGGACGGCGTCTGGTTGAGCACGGTGACGCGCTCGCGGGCGAGCAGGTCGAGGAAGGCGGACGGGTCCCGGCTGACCAGGTGCGGGACGACGACGAGCCGGCCGCCGTGCAGCAGGGCGCCCCACAGCTCCCAGACGGAGAAGTCGAAGGCGTAGGAGTGGAACAGCGTCCACACGTCCTCGGCGCCGAAGCCGAACCAGTGGTCGGTGGCGGTGAAGAGCCGGACCACGTTGCGGTGGGTGACGGGCACGCCCTTGGGGCGGCCGGTGGAGCCGGAGGTGTAGATGACGTACGCGGTGTCCCCCGCGTCCAGCGGGCGGGTGCGTTCGTGCTGGGCGAGCGGAACGGCCGGGTACCGCGCGGCCTCCGGGCCGTCGACCAGGATCTGCGGCACCTCGTGGGCGGGCAGCCGGGGCGCGGTGGCACGGTCGGTGAGCAGGGCGGCGGGGCGGGCGTCGGCCAGCATGTAGGCGAGGCGGTCGGCCGGGTAGTCGGGGTCGAGCGGCAGGTAGGCGGCGCCGGACTTGGCCACCGCCAGCAGGGCGACGACGAGTTCGAGCGAGCGCGGCAGGGCGAGGGCGACGATGGTGCCCGGGCCGATGCCGCCGGCGGCCAGCAGCCGGGACAACCGGTCGGCGCGGGCGGCGAGTTCGGTGTAGTCGAGCTGGTCGTCCTGGTACCTCACGGCGATGGCGGACGGGTTGGTGGCGGCTGCCGCCTCGAACAGCTCGGCGAGGGTCGCGGAGGGGGCCGCAGCAGCGGGGGTCGGGGCGGCCAAGGCGGTCGGGGCGACGGCCCCCGGGCCCGAGCTGGTCGGGGCGCTGTTCCACTCGACCAGGGCGCGCAGCCGCTCCTCCTCGCCGATCAGCGGGAGCCGGCCGATCGGGGTGTCCGGTGCGGTGCCGGCCGCGGTGAGGAGCCGGGCCAGGCGTTCGCCGAGCGCGGCCACGGTCGCGGGCTCGAAGAGGTCGGTGCGGTACTCCAGGAAGCCGCCGATGCCGCCGCCGGGCAGTTCGCCCGCGTTGAGGGTGAGGTCGAACTTGGCGGTGCCGCTGGGGACGGCGGCGATCTCGGCGGTGAGGCCGCCGCCCAGGGCGAGGCGCTCGTCCGGACGGCTCTGCCAGGCGAGCATCACCTGGAACAGCGGGTGCCGGGCGAGCGAGCGGGCCGGGTTGAGCTCCTCGACCAGGCGGTCGAAGGGCAGGTCGGAGTGCTCGTGGGCGCCGAGGACGGTGGTGCGCACGCGGGCCAGAAGTTCGCGGAAGGTCGGGTCGCCGGACGTGTCGGTACGCAGGACGACGGAGTTGACGAAGTAGCCGACCAGTGCGGCGGTCTCGTCGTCCTCGCGCCCGGCCATCGGGGTGCCGACCGGGATGTCGGTACCGCAGCCGTGCCGGGTGAGCAGCGCGGCGAGCCCGGCCTGGACGGCCATGAAGACGGTGCTGCCCGCGGCCCGGGCGATCCCGGCCAGGGCGGCGTGCGCCTCGGCGTCGAGGACGAACGGCACGGTGGCACCCCGGTGGCCGGCGACGGCCGGGCGGGGGCGGTCGGTGGGCAGTTCCAGCTGGTCGGGCAGACCGGCGAGGGCGGTGCGCCAGTACTCCGTCTGCCCGACGGCGAGCGGGGTCGGCGCGTCGGCGGTGCCGAGGCGCCGCCGCTGCCAGGCCGCGTGGTCGGCGAACTGCACGGTGAGTACGGGCAGTTCGTGGTCACGCCCGTGCAGGCGGGCGGTGTGGGCGGCGGCCAGGTCGTGGAGCAGCGGGGTGGTGGAGGCGCCGTCGCCGGCGATGTGGTGGAGCAGCAGCAGGAGGGTGTGCCGGGCGGGCCCGTCGGAGAACAGGGTGGCCCGCAGCGGCGGCTCGGCGGTCAGGTCGAAGGCGTACCGGACGGCTTCGGCCAACTCGCCTGATCCGTCGTGCAGTTCGACGGGTGCGGCGGGCAGGATCCGCTGGTACGGCGTGCCGTCCGACTCCTCGCCGTAGACGGTGCGCAGCACTTCGTGCCGGGCGACGAGGTCGCCGAGGGCGAGGGTGAGCGCGTGCCGGTCCAGCGGGCCGGTGAGGGTGAGCACCAGCGGGATGTTGTAGGTGGGGCTGGGGCCTTCGAGTCGGTGCAGGAACCAGAGTCCGCGCTGGGCGGGCGACAGCGGCATCCGCTCGGTGCGCGGGACGGGCACGAGGGCGGGACGCGGTTCGGCGGTGCCGGTCGGGCTTCCGTCGGCCGTCGGGATTGCGCCGGTCGGGCTTCCGTCGCTCGGGCGGTCGGCGCCGGCCGGGCGGTCGGAGTCGGCCGCGTTGTCGAACAGGGCGGCGAGGCCGGCCGGGGTCGGGTGACGGAACACGTCGGCGAACCCGACCGGCGCCGCGAAGGTCTCGCGCAGCCGGGCCGCCAGACGGCCGGCGAGCAGCGAGTGGCCGCCGAGGTCGAAGAAGGAGGCGTCCCGGCCGGGCGCCCGCGGCAGGCCGAGGACGTCGGCGAACAGTCCGCAGACCAGTTCCTCCCGGGGGGAGGCCGCCGCGCTGCCCTCGACGGCGACGGCCGGCTCGGGCAGGGCGCGGACGTCGAGCTTGTCGTGGGCGGTACGCGGCAGTTCGTCCAGCAGCAGGATGGCGGACGGCACCATGTGCGCGGGCAGTCGGGCGGCGAGCGCGGCGCGCAGCCCCTCCGGGTCCGGGACGGACGCGGGCTCGGCGGCGGTTGCGGTCGCGGTTGCGGCCACGGACACGGACGCGGGTGCCGACACCGGGACGACGTAGCCGAGCAGACGCCGGCCCTGCGGTCCGGGACGGGCGATCACCACGGCCTGGGCCACGCCGGGCAGTTCGGCGAGGACGGCGGCGATCTCGCCCGGCTCGACCCGGAAGCCGCGGATCTTCACCTGGTCGTCGGCGCGGCCGAGGAACTCCAGGGTGCCGTCCGGACGGCGCCGGGCGAGGTCGCCGGTGCGGTACATCCGGCTGCCGGGCGGGCCGAAGGGGTCGGCGAGGAAGCGTTCGGCGGTGAGGTCGGGGCGGCCGAGGTAGCCGCGGGCCAGGCAGGCGCCGGCGACGTACAGTTCGCCGGTGGCGCCGTCGGGAGCGGGGCGCAACGAGCCGTCCAGGACGTAGGCGCGGGAGCCGCGCACCACCCGGCCGACCGGGGAGCCGTCCGGGCCCGGGGTCCAGGCGTACGCGTCGACGGTGGTCTCGGTCGGGCCGTAGAGGTCGACCGGGTGCAGGCCGGGGACGGCGGTGAGGCGCTGCCAGAGGGCGGGCGGGGTGGCCTCGCCGCCGACCACGAGGACCGAGGGGCGGTGCCGCCGCTCGTCCAGGATGCCTTCGGCGATGAGGACTTCGAGATAGGAGGGGGTCAGGTCGAGGTAGTCGACCCGCTCGCGGTCGAGGTGGGCGGCGAGGGCGGCCGGGTCCCGGTAGGTGGCGTCGTCCAGCAGGTGGAGCTCGTGGCCGTGGACCATCCACAGCACCGGGTCCCAGGAGGCGTCGAAGGCGAACGAGGCGCTGTGGGCGACGCGCAGGCGCTCGCGGCCGGTGCGGCGCACGGCGGGGGCGATGTGGTCCTCGGCCAGGCCCGCGTGCAGGTTGGCCAGCGAGGCGTGGGTGACCACCACGCCCTTGGGGCGCCCGGTGGAGCCGGAGGTGTGCAGCACGTAGGCGGGGTTGTGCGGTCCGGGTGCGGGCGGCGCGGTGTCCGGTTCGCCGTCGGCCTCCCCCGGCCGGACGGTGGGCAGTCCTGCGGGCAGCCCGAGGGCGGCGAGGCCCTCGGTGGTGCCGACCGCGCACACCGGGCGGGCGTCGGCCAGGACGGCGGCGAGCCGCTGCGGGGGGTGGGTGAGGTCGAGGGAGACGCAGGCGCCGCCGGCCTTGAGGACGGCGAGCATCGCGACGAGCGTGTCCGTGCCGCGCGGCAGGGCGATCGCGACCGGCGCGCCGTCCCGGACGCCCAGGGCGACGAGGCGGTGGGCGAGCCGGTTGGCGTCGGCGTCGAGTCGTGCGTACGTCACGCTGGTCCGGCCGCTGCGGACGGCCACCGCGTCCGGGGTGCGGGCCGCCTGGGCGGCGAACAGCTCGGGCACCGTCCGCTCCGCCGGGGGCTCGCTGCGGCCGGCGGTGGCGCGGCGCAGACCGTCCGCGTCGAGCAGGTCGATCCGGGCGATCGGCGTCTTCGGGTCGGTCAGGAGCAGGTCGGCGAGGGCGTCGAGGTAGCGCAGCAGGCCGTCGTGGTGGACGGCGAGGGAGGCGGCGTCGTGGCGGTCCGGGTCGGCGTCGATGACCAGGCGCAGTGCGCCGTCCGGGCCCGGTGAGACGTTCAGGGCGAGGTCGTCGACCGGGCCCGCGGCGAGGTTGCGGACGGTGCCGGGCAGGCCGGCCAGGTCGAGGTCGCCCTCGAAGGCCTTGATGTTGACCATGGGGCCGAACAGGGCGTTGCGGTCGCCGGTGCGGCCGAGGTCGCGGCGCAGGTCCTCCAGCGGGTAGCGCTGGTGGCGGCGGACCGCGCGCAGCTCGCGGACCACGTGGCGCAGCAGCGCCTCGGCGCTGTCGGCGGGGCGCACGGCGAGGCGCAGCGGCAGCACGTTGGCGGCGGCGACGGGGGTGCGCAGGGCGGCCGGGCCGCGGCGGTTGGCGAGCGGCAGGCCGAGGACGACGTCCTCGGTGCCGGCCAGGCGGTGCAGGTAGCCGGCGGTGGCGGCGAGGAGCAGTTCGGCCCAGGTGGCGCGGACGACGGTGGCGGCGCGCTCCAGGCGGTCGCGGGTGCCGGCGGGGAGGTCGGCGGTGAGGCGCAGGGGGGACGGCGCGGGCGCTGGCGTCGTCGGCGTCGGCGTCGGCGCGGCCGGGTCGGCGGTACGGCCGAGTGCGCACGGGAGAGCCGGGAGGGTCGCCGGGGCGTCGATGTCGGCCATCCGGTCGGACCAGTAGGCGCGGTCGGTCCGGTAGTCCTCGCCCTCGCGGTACGCGGCCTCCTCGGCGGCGGCGTCGGCGAGGCCCGCGAACGGGCTCGGGCCGGGCTCGGAGCCGTCGGTGTGCGCGCGGTACAGCTCGGCGACGCGGTCGCCGAGGAGGGTCAACGCGTAGGCGTCGACGGCCAGGTGGTGGATCCGCCGGTACCAGAGCCGCCGGTCGCCGGCGAGGCGGATGAGCGCGTGGGTGAACAGCGGGCCCTCGGCGAGGTCGGCCGGGCGGGCCAGGTCGGCGCGCATCCAGGCCTCGGCGGCGGCCCGAGGCCCTGCGTCCGGTGTCTCGCTCGCGTGCTCGGCGGTGCCGGCGCGCAGGTCGAGGCGGTGCAGCGGCCATTCCCGGCCGGGGCGCACCCGCTGACGGGGCGTGCCGTCGGGGCCGGTGACGACGACGGCGTTCAGCGCCTCCGCCTCTACCACCGCCTGTCGCAGTGCCCGCTCGAACCGGTCCTCGTCGAGCGGGCCGGTGATCTCGACGGCGTCACCGGTGTTGTAGACCGGGCTTGCGGGGTCGAGCGCCTGGGCGTACCAGACGGCGGCCTGGGCGGCGAGCAGGGGGATGTCGACGGCCTGGGTGTCGTCAGTCCGGGTGTCGCCAGGCTGGGTCTCGGCGGCGGGCATGGTTCGGAGAGCTCCTCGGGGATCCGGAACGCCTTACTTAGGTTAGCCTAATCTAACTTCATATGATCTGGTCAACAGCCCGGGTGAGTCCGGGCCCTGACGCCACCCCGGAGGCGCTCCCCATGCCCCTGCACCAGCCGCCGATGCCGCTGCCGGCCCCGACCTCGACTCCGGCCCCGACCCTGGCCCCGGCCGAGATCAAGCAGGACGTCCACGACCGCGTGCACGCACACCGGGACGAACTGCTCGCACTGAGCCGCCGCATCCACGCCCACCCCGAAACCGCCTTCGAGGAGCACCGCGCCGCCGCCTGGTGCGCCGAACTGCTGCGCGACCACGGCTACCTCGTCACCGCCCCCGCACACGGCCTGGCCACCGCGTTCAGCGCGAGCCTCGGCAGCGGACCGGTCACCGTCGCCCTGGTCTGCGAGTACGACGCGCTCCCCGGCCTCGGACACGCCTGCGGACACAACCTGATCGCCGCCGCGGGCCTCGGCGCGGCACTCGGGCTCGCCCCGTACGCCGAACAACTCGGGCTCACCGTACGGGTGATCGGCGCGCCGGCCGAGGAACGCGGGGCGGGCAAGGCACTGCTGCTGGAGGCGGGGGCCTTCGACGGCGTGGACGCGGCGATGATGGTCCACCCCTGCCCGGTGGAGGTCGCCGACTTCCGCTCCTTCGCGCTCGGCACGCTGTCCGTCCGCTACACCGGACGGGCCGCCCACCCGAGCCTCAACCCGCACGAGGGCCGCAACGCCGCCGACGCGCTGACCGTCGCACAGGTCGCGATCGGGCTGCTGCGCCAGCAACTCCCCCCGCACTGGCGGGTGCACGGCGTCACCACGGCGGCCGGGACGGCACCCAACCTCATCCCGGACAGCGCGAGCGCCGAGTACGAGATCCGGGCCTCGGCGGCCGAGGACCTCGTGGAACTGCGCGCGCGGGTCGAGGACTGCTTCCGTGCGGGAGCCCTCGCCACCGGATGCGAGGTGGAGCTGACCCGCCCGGAGCCGGACTACCTGGACATGCGCTCCGACTCCGGACTGCTGACGCTGTGGCGGGCCAACGCGGCGGCGCTCGGCCGGCCGGAGCCGGTCGAGAGCGGGCCGTTCGCCTGTACGGACATGGGGAACGTGTCGCACGTGGTGCCCTCGATCCATCCGGTACTGGACATCACCGGCGGCGCCTGCGCCCCGCACGAAGCGGCGTTCGCGGAGGCCGCGCTGGGCGCGGAGGCGGAGCGGGCCGTCCTGGACGGCGCGGTGGCGATGGCGTGGACGGCCGCGGACCTCGCCGCGAGCCTCGCCGCGGGCCTGGCGGCGGACCCGAGCGGGGCAGTGAACGCGGTGGCGACGAACGAATGACAGCCGACAACTTTCAGCGAACAGATAACGAAATCTGTTCGCTGAAAGTTGTCACTTGTCACTTGTCGCTCGCCGGCCGTCAGCCGCCCGCCCTCAGCCGTCGACCCTCAGCCGTCGACCCTCAGCCGTCGGCCAGCGCCGACGACGCCACCCGCACCGCCGTCACGCCCAGCTCCCGCACCAGCGTCCCGACCTCGCCCTCCCAGCGCGGGTCGGCGAGCACCACGGCGGCACCGGTCCGCAGCGGCCAGAGGAACTCCCAGAGCGGCAGCCCCAGGTGCAGCACCCGGTCCCCCGGGCCGAGCGGGTGGGCCTCCTGCAACTCGCGCACCCGGCGGTCCGCCTCGCCATGGGTGAGCCGCACCGCGGTCGGCCGCCCGCCCGGGCCGTAGCCGACGCAGAGCAGGTGGTGCGGGGTGAGCGCCCGCGGCGGGTCGGTGGGCAGCTCTCCGTCCGTCTCCAGCCCGGCGAGCGCCCCCGGCACCCCCTCCCCCAGCACGCACACCGGCGCGCTCTCCGCCAGCACCCGCTCACGCCGCCCGGGCGCGTCCGCCGGGTCCAGCGGCAGGTAGGCCGCACCCGACTTCACCACGGCCAGCAGCGCCGTCACCAGGTCGGCCGGTCGACTGGCGGCGGCCAGGCCGACCACCGTGCCGGGGCGGGCCCCACGGGCGGCCAGGGCGCGCGCCAGCCGGTTGGCCGAGGCGTTCAGCTCCCGGTAGGTGACGGTCTCCCCGCCCGCGAGCACCAGGGCCGGCGCGTCCGGCGTCCGGGCCGCCTGTGCCTCGACCGGCCCGACCACAGTCGTCGCCGGGTAGGCGACCGGGCGGCGGGGCAGCGGAGGCACCCCGATCGGCGCCTCCTCCCGCAGCAACTCCGCGACGGCGCCCCGCAGGCCCCCCGGGACGGCGTCCCGGACGACCGCCTCCATCACGCCGCACCCAGCAGTTCGGCCCAGGCCTCGACCGCCGGGCGCTCCGCGAGCCGGACGAACGCCACATCGGCGCCCTCCGCCCGCCAGCGCTCGGCCAGCGTCATCAGCCGGATGGAGTCCAGCCCCCAGTCGACCAGGTTCTCGTCCAGCGGGATGTCCGCCGGGTCCTCGCCGAGCAGGTCGGCGACCTCGGCCCGGATCCGCTCCACCGTGAAGCCCACGCCCGTCACTTCCCGTCCACCTCGTCCGTCTTGTCCGTCTCGTCCGTCTCGGCAGCCTTGCCCGTCCCGCCGTCCGCCGCGCCCTTGCCGTCCAGCATGGCGAGCACGGCCTCCGTCGTGGTGACCATCCCGCAGCGCCCGGCCACCCAGGCCAGCGCGGCGCGGTGCTCGGCCGGGCCGAAGTCGGCGACCGCGTCGGCCACCACGAAGGCCGGCAGGTCCTGCATCCAGGCGTCGCAGGCGGTGGCCTGCACCCCGATGTGGGCGTACACGCCGGTGATCACCAGCTGGTCCCGGCCCTGCTCGCGCAGCAGCCGCTCCAACTCGGTGCGCACGAAGGCGCTGTACTTCCACTTGGTGAGCACCGTGTCACCCGGCGCCGGCGCGACGGCGTCGGCGATCGCGGTGGCCCGGGCGTCGTCCGGGATGCCCGGCCCCCAGAAGTCCTGCTGCAGTCCGCGTTCGGCCGCGCTCTGCCCGCCGAGCTGCGCGGAGTAGAGCACCGGCACCCCGGCGGCACGCGCCGCACCCGCCAACGCCGAGACGTTGCCGAGGAGTTCGGGCACCGGAGCGGCCTCGGCGTCGAAGGCGCCCAGGAAGTGGTTCTGGAGGTCGTGCACCAGCAGGACGGCGCGCGCCGGGTCCACCGTCCAGGCCACCCGGTTGGCGGGCAGTTCCTCGGCGGCGGGCATCGGATAGGAGGGAATGCGGGGCAGGCCCACGGTGGTCGTTCCTTAGCAACTAGACGGAAATCAACGGGCGGTGAGGGAGGCCGCGATGGCCGCGCGCAGGTCCTTCTTGCTGACCTTGCCGATGCCGGTGGCCGGGAAGGCCGCGACGAACTCGACCCGGTCCGGCACCTTGTAGTCGGCCAGCCCGCGCTGCCGCACGAAGCGCTTCAACTCGACGCCCTTCGGCGGCTGTTCGAGGTGCTCGGGGCGGAGCACGACGTACGCGCAGGTGCGCTCGCCCAGGTACGGGTCGGGCATCGACACCACGGCCGCGTCGTGCACGGCGGGGTGCGCGAGCAGGTGGTTCTCGATCTCCTCGGCCGCGACCTTCTCGCCGCCCCGGTTGATCTGGTCCTTGGCCCGCCCCTCGACCACCAGGTGGCCGGTCGGGGTGCGCCGGACGAGGTCGCCGGTGCGGTAGTAGCCGTCCGCGGTGAAGGAGGCGGCGTTGTGCTCCGGCGCGTTCCAGTAGCCGCGGATGGTGTACGGGCCGCGCGTCAGCAGGTGGCCGGTGGCGCCGTCGGGCAGGTCCCGGTCCTGGTCGTCGACCACCCGGACCTCGTCGTCCGGGGAGATCGGACGCCCCTGGGTGGTGGTGATCAGCTCCTCCGGGTCGTCCAGCCGGGTGTAGTTGACCAGTCCCTCGGCCATCCCGAACACCTGCTGGAGCGTGCAGCCCAGCACCGGACGCACCCTGCGGGCCGCCTCCGTACTGAACTTGGCACCGCCGACCAGCAGGACCTCCAGGCTCTCGTACCCCCGGGCGCCGCGTTCGGCCGCATCCAGCCAGAGCAGCGCGAGCGGCGGCACCAGGCCGGTGATGGTCACGCCCTCGCGCTCGATCAGCGGGAAGGCGGTCTCCGGGCTGGGCTGCGGGCAGAGCACGACCCGGCCGCCCGCGTACAGGGTGCCGAGCGAACCCGGCGAGCTGAGCGGGAAGTTGTGCGCGGCGGGCAGCACGCACAGGTACACGCTGTCCGCGTCCTGCCCGCACAGTTCGACCGAGCCGCGCAGCGAGTAGATGTAGTCGTCGTGGGTGCGCGGGATCAGCTTCGGCACGCCGGTGCTGCCGCCCGACAGCTGGAGGAAGGCCACGTCGCCGGGCTCGGGTTCGTCCGAGGGGCCGGCCCCGTCGCACGGCACGTCCGACAGCCGGACGTGCTCCCCCGGGTCCTCGCCGGCCACCAGCACCAGCCGCAGCGCGGGGCTCTCCGCCCGGACCCGGGAGGCGAGTTCGCGGTAGTCGAAGCCGCCTTCGACGGCCGGCACCACGTACGCCGCCGCGCCCGTGAAGGAACAGAAGTACCCGATCTCGGTGTACCGGTGCGCGGGCAGTGCGAAGACCGGCAGCGCGCCGATCCGGAACAGGGCGAAGACCACCTCGAAGAACTCGGCGGCGTTGGGCAGTTGGACGACCACCCGGTCACCGGACCGGATCCCCCGGGCGAGCAGCCCGGCGGCCATCCGGTCGGCCCGGCGGTCGAGTTCGGCGTACGTCCAGCGCCGGTCGCCCGCCGCCACCGAGTGGCCGCCCGGGTCGACGACGGCGATCCGCTCGCCGTGCGCGGCGGCGCGCTCGCGCAGCATCCGCCCGAAGGTCTCGCCGCGCCAGTACCCGGCGGCCCGGTAGCGCTCGGCGAACTCGGCAGGGTACGGGGTGAACCCCTCCGACGGCGTCACCGGGACACCCCCGCGGCGTCCAGGAAGGTGCGGAACTTGGCACTGGTCTCGGCGAGTTCGGCCGCCGGATCGGATCTGTCGACCACCCCGGCGCCGGCGTACACCCGCAGCGTCCGCTCGTCCGCCTCGGCGCAGCGGATGGTGACCACCCACTCGCCGTCGCCGGTCGCGTCGCCCCAGCCGACCATGCCGGTGTAGAGGCCGCGGTCGAAGGGCTCGACCTCGCCGATCACCCGGCGCGCGACGTCCGTCGGCGTACCGCAGACCGCCGGGGTCGGGTGCAGGGCACAGGCGAGCTCCAGGGCGGAGACCGCCGGGTCGGCCAGTTCGCCGGTGATCGTGGTGGCCAGGTGCCACATCGCGGCCGTCCGTACCAGGGTGGGCCGTTCGGGCACGTCCAGGGTGCGGCAGTACGGCGCCAGCGCCTCCCGGATGGCATCGACCACGACCGCGTGCTCGTGCAGGTCCTTGGGCGACTCCAGCAGGGCGGCGGCGCGCCGGACGTCCTCGCCGAGGTCCTCGCTGCGCGGCACCGAGCCGGCCAGCGGGTTGGCCAGCACGGCCGTTCCCCGGCGGGAGAGCAGGAGTTCGGGGCTGGCGCCGATCAGCGTCCGGTCGCCGCCGGCCGGGACGGCGAAGGTGTAGCCGCCCGGGTCGCGACGGGCCAGCCGCTGCAGGATCGCGGGCAGGTCCAGCGGCTCGGCCGCGCTCAGTTCCAGCGTCCGGGCCAGCACCACCTTGCTCAACTCCCCGCCGCGCAGCCGCTCGACGGCCGCCGCGACGCCCGCGCCGTACGCCTCCGGCTCGGGCACGGGGCGGATCCGCCAGTCGGTCCGCTCGGCCGCCGGCGCGGGCAGCGCGATCAGCGGGTCGTCGCCCAGCGCCCCGGCCGTCCGGACCCGCTCGGGCACGGAGAGCTCGACCCTGCTGTCCCGGTCGAAGGCCACCGCGCCGACCACCAGCGGCAGTTCGCCCCCGGCCCGGCCCGCCTCGGCCAGCGTCTCGGCGACCCGCACGGGCAGCGGCCGACCGTCCTGCGGCACCCGGGCGCGGACGCCGTCGGCGAGCAGGGTGCGGGTCGGCGAGGCGAAGAACGCCTGGTCGGGGGCGGCCCGGTACTGGCCGAGCAGTCCGCTGGCCGCGCCGATGACGGCGTGGTCGGGGCCGCCGGCGGCGGGGGCCGCCAGGGCGTGGTGCACCGTGGTCACGGTGGATTCTCCAGTCTGGGACGGTTCTACGGGGGAGCTGAAGGAGCTGCGGGGAAGCGGCGGTTCCACGGGCGCGGGGGTTCCACAGGTGCCCGGGTTCCACGGGCGCCGGCGGTTCCACGGGCCGGGGGCGGCTCAGGCGCGCAGGGTCGCGCCGCCGTCGACGTACAGGTCGTGCATGGTGATGTGCCGCGCCCGGTCGGAGGCCAGGAACACCACGGCCTCCGCGATGTCGGCGGGCGCGGCGATCCGCCCGAGCGGGATGCCGACCCGCCAGGAGCCCAAGTCGCCGTCGATGACCCGCTGTTCGGACGCCTCCGCGTCCTCGCCCCACAGTGCGCGCTGCATCTCGGTGTCGGTCGACCCGGGCGACACCACATTGCACCGCACTCCGGACCGGGCGAGCTCCAGGCCGAGGCAGCGGGTGAACATGGTGGCCGCCGCCTTGGACGCCGCGTAGGCGGCCATCCCGGCCCGGGGCACCCCGGCGGCATTGGACCCGACGGTCACGACGGCCCCGCGCCCCCGGTCCGCCATCCGCCGGCCGACGGCCCGACTGGTGTGGAAGACCCCGGTGGTGTTGACGGCGAAGGTGTCCGCCCAGTCGGCGTCGGTGAGTTCGACGACCGGCGCGGTCCGCAGGATGCCCGCGACGTTCACCAGCGTGGCGATCGACCCGAGCTGCTCTTCGATCAACTCGACGGTCTTCTCCACCGATTGGGCGTCGGAGACGTCCAGCACGTACGGTCTGACGCCCGGCACCTCCGCGACCAGGGCCTCCAGCGCCCCGGCATTGCGGTCCACCGCCGCGACGACGGCTCCCTCGGCCACCAGCGCCCGGACCACGGCCGCGCCGATGCCCTGCCCGGCCCCGGTCACCATGGCGACGGAACCGGCGAATTCGGACTGCTGCTGCACAGGACATCCCCTCCGACCAGCAAGATTAGGCAAGCCTAACCTAACACAGTTGTTCGCTTACGCCGAAGGCCTGTGCGAGCGTCAATTCGAACCACCGGTCGATACATCGACCCGAATGCCGGTCGGCCGAGCATCCGACGGGGCGAGACGAGACGGACCGTCTCGGTCGGCGACGCGGGCACCCCCTGGCCAGAGCCGCGACCCGGCCTGACCTGACCTGACCTGACCTGACCGCCAGTCGGTCGGTCGGTCGGTCGGTCGGCAACAGCAACAGCAACAGCAACAAAGGCGGCGGCACTACCGCCCGTCAGACCAACCGGTCACCCTCGGAGGGGCGCCACGGCGCGAGCCGAGTGGTGGTCAGCTACTGCCGCCCGAAGGCCGGCCCCCGCCGAGGGGCGTACGGCCGCCTCAGCGCGCGGCGGCGGCGGGTGCGGTCGGGGCCGGGGTGAGGGCGGCGCAGCCGCGCAGGCCGTCGCGGCGCTTGAGGGCGGCCTCGGCGGCGGCGCCGGTGACCGGTTCCGGGATGCCCTTGTCGTCGATGGTGGCCGGGGTGAAGGCCTCGCCGGTCACCTTGCCCGCGGCGGTGAGGGTGAGGGTGGTGACGCCGGTCTCGTTGGAGTTGGGGTAGTTGGAGGTGCCGTACCAGAGGAAGTTGCCGAAGCCGTACCCGATGTAGGTGTTGCCGATCATGCCCGAGCCGACCATGGTGTGCGCGTGGGTGCCGACCACGGCGGTGGCGCCTGCGGTGGCGAGCTTCTTGGCGACGGTGGTCTGGGCGGAGGTCGGGCAGGCCTTGCCCTCCTCGCCCCAGTGCAGGTAGACGAGTACGACCGGGGCCTGCTGCTTCGCCGACTCCACGGCCTTGACCAGCGCTGGGACGTCCAGAGCGGAGGCTATGCCCGGCTTGTTCGCGCCGGCCCGCCACTTCTGGTTGGTGAGGTCCTCGACCTGGCTGGCGGCGACCACCGCGACCTTCACCCCGCGCACGGTGGTGACGTACGGGGCGTACGCCTCCTTGGCGTTGCGGCCGACTCCGACGATCGGGATCGGCGAGGAGTCCTTGGCGGCGAGGGTGTCGGTGAGGCCGTCGGCACCGAAGTCCACGGCGTGGTTGTTGGCCATCGAGACGACGTCGACGCCCGAGTCCTTGAGCACCGACAGCGCCTTGGGCGAGGTGCGGAAGGTGTACAGCTTGGGCTCCGGGGCGCCGCGCCCGGTGATCGCGGTCTCCAGGTTGAGGACGGACAGGTCGGCGTCGGCGAGGGTGCGGGAGATCGGGCCGAGCGCGGGCTCGGGCGGCTGGACGGCCAGCCGGTCGGCGGTGCGTCCCTCGAAGTGGACGTCCCCGGCGAAGGCAACGGTGATGGTGCCGTCGGGCCGGGGTGCGCCGCTCTTGCTCGGGGCGGCGCCGGAGGGTGCGGCGCCCGGGGTCGGGGCGGCGGACGTCGGGGCGGGCGCCGCACCGGCCGGGGCCGGGTCGGGGTCGTCCGGCCCGCAGGCCGTGACGGCGGTCAGTCCGACGAGCAGCGCGACGGCGGCCGCGGCACGGCGCATGAGTGGTTCCCCCCGAGGACGATGCAAGAGCGGTCAGCCTACGCCACCGGTTCGGCACCGATTGGCCCCGTATCCGCAACATTTCGGGCACAGGACGACACCGGCACCCCCTCCCCCGGCCCACTCGTCCCAATCACCCCACCCGTCCCGGCCACCGTGTCCCTGGCGCGACGGCGGGGGTGGCGCGCAGCGTGGTGTGTAGGGGGGCGCGGACGCGCTGCAGGGGCGCGGGCACGGCACGGAAGCGCCGCCCCGCACCGACTGTTCGGAGACCCGGAGGCCCGGATTTCCGAAGGCCCGGAGGCCCGGATGTCCGGATGTCCGGAGGCCCTATGTCCGAGGGACGGGTAGAGAGGTAGAGGGGCCCGAAGGTCCGGAGGTGTGACGTGACGGGCGGCGACAGACCCTCCCCGGCCCGGGACGCACCGGGCGGCACGGCCGCGACGGCCGGAGGAGTGCGCGCCGCCCGACCGGGTACGCCATGCTGAACCGCGACACCCGCCCCGGAAGACCGGACGACCGGAAGAGCCGCACCCGCCCATGGACAGCACCCCCGATCCCCGGCCCACGCCCGGACCGACCCCCGACCCGGAGGCGGCCCCAGGTACGACTGGTGTGACTGGTACGACCCCCGACGCGGCGGCCGACTTCACTCCCGCCGAGCGCGCCCGGGGCCGCGCGCTGCGCCGCGCCCAGCTGCCGTGGGCACTGGGCGGCCGGCTGGCGGGCCTGGCGCTGACCCTGCTGCTCGGCCTCACCCCCGTCGGCGCCGGTCTGGTCACCGCCACTGGCAGCTGGTTCGGCGGGTCCCGGACGGCGGCCGTCCTGGCGGGCTCGGCGGCCCTGGTGGTCCTCGGCCAGGCACTGCAACTGCCGTTCGGCGCCCGGGTGCGGACCGTCCGGGCGCGGTACGGGCTGGTCACCCAGGGCTGGTCGGGCTGGGCACTGGACACCCTGCGCGGCCTCGGGCTCGCCCTGGTCCTGTTCCCCCCGATCGCCCTGGGGCTGTTCGCGCTGACCGGCTGGTCGCCGCAGCGCTGGTGGCTGCCGGCGGCGGGCGCGGCGGCGCTGCTGACCGTCGTCCTCTCCTTCCTCCACCCCCTACTGATCGAGCCGGTGTTCAACCGCTTCACCCCGATGCCGCCCGGCGAGCCGCGTACGACGCTGCTGGCGCTGGCCGAGCGGGACGGCGTCCGGGTGCGGGACGTCCTGGTGGCGGACGCGTCCCGCCGGACCACCGCGCTCAACGCGTACGTCTCCGGGTTCGGCGCGACCCGCCGGATCGTCGCGTACGACACGCTGCTGACCACCGCCGAGCCGCGCGAGGTGGAGCTGGTGGTCGCGCACGAGCTGGGGCACGTCAAGCACCGGGACGTGCCGGCCGGCACCGCGCTGGGGGCGGTCGGGGCGGCCGTCGCGGTGGCCGTCCTCGGTCTGCTGGGCTCCTGGCGGCCGCTGCTGGACGCCGCCGGGGCGGCGGACGCGGCGGATCCCCGGGCGCTGCCGCTGCTGGCCGCGCTCGCGGCGCTGCTGGGTGCGCTGTCGGGTCCGGCGCAGTGCGCGGTGAGCCGCCGGATCGAGGCCCGGGCGGACCTGCACGCACTCGAACTGACCGGTGACGCCGAGCAGTTCGTGGCGATGCAGCGCAGACTGGCACTGGCGAACGTCTCCGATGTCGACCCGCCACGGGCGCTTGAGCTACTGTTCGCCACTCACCCGAGTGCGACCCGCCGGATCGCCGCCGCCCGTGCCTGGCAGGCCGCGAGGGCACGGTCCGCACCGGAGCGCCGCGCGAGCCCGGGCGAATCCGTTGTATAGTGCAACAAATATCGAGGAGGTAGGAACGCCGTGCCCGGCCGCCAGTCGTCCATCGACACCATCCAGCGCGAGCTGACCGCCTTCGCCCGCCGTGCCCGGCACAAGGCCTCCCAGCTGCACCCCGACCTCTCCCTGGTCACGTACAGCATCCTCGACCTGATCACCGAGCGCGGCGGCTGCCGGGCCGCCGACGTGGCCGCGCACTTCATGCTCGACAAGTCCACCGTCAGCCGCCAGGTCACCGCCCTGGAGAAGCTCGGTCTGCTGGCCCGCGAAGCCGACCCGGACGACCAGCGCGGCCAGATCCTGCGCGCCACCGAAGCCGGACTGACCCTGCTGCGGGACGCCAACGAGCAGCGCCGCCACGCCTTCACCACGCGCTTCACCGACTGGTCCGACGAGGACATCGCCCGCTTCGCCGACTACCTGGCCCGCTACGGCGAGGAAGGCTGACCGGCACCGCCCGGGCGGAGGCCGCCAAGGCATCGGCCGCCCAGGCGGAGGCCGACGGGGCATAGGCCGCCCAGGCGGAGGCCGACGGGGCATAGGCCGACAGGGAGGACTCCCGGCGGAAACGGCGGCACGACGGAGCCCGTCGACCGGCCGCCCACCGCCCCTCGGGGTGCGCCCCGCCGCCCCCACGGTGTACAGAGGAGGGGTGCCCCTCCGGCAGCGTCCCGATGCGCCGCACCCGCCGCGCGCGCAGTACCCCCCCGACCGCCGCCGCGCCTGGCGGCCGGACCGCCGGGTGCTGACGGCGCTGACGCTCGCGCTGATCGTGCTGATCACCGTCGTCGACGTGCTCTCCCCGCCGGACATCCACCTCGGCCCGCTGTTGATCGTCGCCCCCGCGCTCACCGCCTCCTTCGCCGGCCCCCGCGCCACCGCCGGGGTCGCCCTGCTCGCACTCGCCGCGCTGACCGTCATCGGAGCCGCCCGCGACGGCCTGACCAGCGCCAACATCGAGACCCAGCTGAGCGCACAGGTCGTCGTCTCGGCGCTGATCGTCGGCCTGCGGGTGCTGCGCGAGCGGCACGAGCGCGAGCTGGCCCGGGTCCGGTCGGTGTCCGAGGCCGCCCAGCGGGTACTGCTGCGCCCGCTGCCGGACCGGATCGGGCCGCTGCACCTGGCCTCCGTCTACCTGGCCGCCGAGGCCGAGGCGCAGGTCGGCGGCGACCTGTACGCGGCCGCCCGGACCGCCACGGGCACCCGGCTGCTGGTCGGCGACGTACGCGGCAAGGGCCTGTCCTCGCTCGGCGACGCGGCGCTGCTGCTCGGTGCCTTCCGGGCCGCCGCCCACCTGCACGCCGACCTGCCGGACCTGGCCGCCTACCTGGACGGCAGCGTCAGCTGGGACCTCGCCCAGCTCGCCGAGCAGTCCCGGCAGGCGCGGCAGACGGCGCAGGCCCTGCGCGGCCTGCCCCGGGCAGCGCCCGAACCCGCCCCGGAGGAGAGCGGCGAGTCCTTCATCACCGCCGTGCTGCTCGACATTCCCGACGACGGCGGCCCGGTCCGGCTGATCGACTGCGGCCACCCGCCCCCGCTGCTGCTGCGCCCCGGCGGCATCACCACCATCGCCGCCCGCCACCCCGCCCCGCCGCTGGGCCTCGGCGAGCTCGCCCCGACGCGCTACGAGGTGGAGACCTTCGCGTTCCGCCCCGGCGACCGGCTGCTGATCTACACCGACGGCGTGATCGAGGCCCGGGACACCCAGCGGCGCTTCTACCCGCTCACCGAGCGGGTCACCATCTGGCGCACCGAGCGCCCCGCCGCACTCCTGCACCGCCTGCGCCGCGATCTGCTCACCCACGTCGGCGGGCGGCTGGACGACGACGCCGCGATGGTCGTGGTCGAACGGCTCCCGGACGACGGCCCGCCCGGGAACCGCTCCGCGCCGGGCGTCAGGTCCGCCGCCGCCACCGGTCGGCCCGGTCACCGCAGCCGCACCGGGACGCCCGGCTCGGGCGCAGCCGGCCCCGACAGCGGCCCCGGCTGACCTGCTGACCGGCGGGCCTGCTGACCTGCTGACCTGCTGACCTGCTGACCGGCGGGCCTGCCGACCGGTCCGCGGCCCGGGAGGCCTACGGCTTGTACGGCAACTGCGGCACGTCGAAGCAGTTCGTCGTCATCGACGGCACCTGGGTCACCCAGCCGCCCTGCCCGCCCCCGGCCGAGTCCTGCCAGCGGGCGGCGTTCAGGCAGGCGCGGACCGGGCCGGTGGGCGGCGGCTGCGGGACGAAGGAGGCGGGCAGGATCAGGCCGTGCGCGTCGTACCGCTCGGCGCGGTTCATGAACGCCTCGACGCAGACCCGGGTCGGCGCGGCACCGCAGGAGTCCAGCGCGTCGGTGAGCCACTGCGCGCCCGCCCAGCCCTCCAGCTCCCAGGCGGACAGCTTGTCGGCCCGGTCCGGGAAGTATCGGGCCATCGCGGCCCGGAAGTCGCGCACCGCCGGGTACTGCCCGTCCTCGTAGTCCAGGCTCGACGAGGTCGCCCAGAGCGCGTTGCGGCAGCCCGGCGAGGACCGGTAGTCATCGCGCACCGACTCCGACCAGTTCTGCACATTGGTCACCTTCGCCGCGACCGTCACCCCGGCCTCGTCCAGCGCCCGACACAGCGCCGCGTTGCCCCGGCCGTCCATGGCGTCGAACAGGAGCTGGGAGCCGTCGGCGTGCACGGCCGCCGCCACCGCCTGGAAGTTCGGCAGCGCGAAGTCCACCGTCTGGAGCAGCACCCGGTAGCCCTCGGCCTCCAGCCCGGCCTTCAGCTGTCCGGCGTAACGGGCCGAGTCCGCCTGGTTGTACGCGACCACGGCGGCACTGCCCGCGCCCAGCCGCTGCTTGAAGAAACGGAACACCTCGGTGCTCTGGTACAGCGTCCCGTTCCAACCCACCGACCGACCGTCGCGCGGGGCCGCGCTGCCGTAGATCCCGTACAGGTGCGGCCAGCGGTCGTACGCCGTGCCGATCGGCTGACCGCCGACGTCCGGCACCGCCTTGCCGCTCACGTACGACGCACCCGCGTAGTCGAGGACACTGCCGCTGACGAAGGCGAACACGTGCTCCTGGTCGATCAGCCGGTGCACGCAGTCCTGGTTGCCGACGCCGCTGCCGCCGTCGTCGCAGGTCACCAGCCGGACGGTCCGCCCGTGCAGGCCGCCGCGGTCGTCGAGGGCCTGGAAGAAGGCCTGGGCGCCGTACCGGGGGCCGCTGAACACCTCGCTGCCCACCGGGCTGGTCAGGGAGGTGACGACGCCGATCCGGATCTCGGTGGCGGAGACGCCCGTGTCGGAGGCGGGGTTGGCGCTCCCGTGGCCCTCCCCCGTCCCCGCCGTCGCGCCCGCCGTCGTCCCCGCCGTCGCGCCCGCCGTCGCGCCGGGGGTCGCGCCTGCGGGCCGGGTCGCGCGGGCGGTGAAGGCACTGTCCGGCAGCCGGGTGCCGCAGCCGGCGACGGCCGGCAGGAGCGCGAGGAGCAGGAGGAAGACCTGCGGCCCCGACGCGACACGGCCGGGCCGCCGGCGCGCGGACGCGTCGGCGGCCCGGCCGCGCGAGGGGGAGCTCAGCTGCATCCGGGGACCGGGGTGCCACTGGCGCCACCGGCCTGGGTCAGCAGACCGCACAGGGTCGAGCGGGACACCTTCCAGACACCGTCCTCCAGGACGGACCGGCCGGACGCGCTCGGCTCGACCACCGTGCCCTGGAGCGACAGCGCATACGTGACGGTCGCGTCGGAGGAGTCCGTGAAGGCGACGTCGGTGACCTTCGCCTGCACCTGGCCGACCCTCGGGTCCTGCGAGAAGCCCTGCAGCACGGGGAGCAGCGCGTCGCCGCCCTGGAGCAGCTTGGCCTTGTCCGGGATCGGGGTGTTCGGGTCGAAGAACTTCTCCCAGTTGACGGTGATCTCCCCCTTGGCGGCGGCCGGGTCGGCGGGGGCGGTGCCGGTGGCGCTCGCCGCCGCCGAGGACGCGGACGAGGAGGCGGATGCGGAGGCGGATGCGGATGCGGAGGCGGAGGCAGCGGAGCCGGACGTACTGCTGCTGCACGCGGCCGCCGTCCCCGCCACCAGCAGCGCGAGCAGCGCACCCGCCGTCCGCAGGGCCCGGCCGCCACCCGTGGGGGTGCCGCTTCGCGTCACGTGCATGGTGCTCCCTCTCGACTGCGCCGCCCGGTCCGCCCGCTCGGTGTCCCGGATGCTCGGTGTCCCGGATGCTCGGTGTCCCGGATGCTGTTCCAGGCCGATCCTGGAAACGTCTCAGGTGACACCATGAAGGCGGATCCATGGACGAATCGCAATCCAGCGGAGAAATCACTCATAACAGCCCGAAGAGTTCGCCCTTTCGGGGCACGCGCGGTCAGGTCGGCACGGCCCGAGGCACTTCGGCCCGGAGCGGTTCAGCGGCCCGGGGCCGCGCGGTGCGGGGAGCGCGGGAGTGGACCGGCCGGCTCCTCGTCGCCGCCGGGGCCGTGCTGTGCGTGCTCGGCTGGTACGGGGCCTCCGGGGAGCGCTTCGTCGAACAGCAGATCCCCTACCTGGCCTCGTCCAGCATCCCGGGCGCGGCACTGATCGTGGCCGGGGCCCTCCTGGTCGCGCTGCGCCCACCACCCCCACCGGAGGACGAGGACCTGACCCCTCAACGGGTGGAGCGGCTGTACGAACTGCTGGTCGAGCCGGTGGCCGAGGCTGGACACGATCCCGGCACCGGCGCCGACACCGGCACCGGTGCGGACATGGACGGAGACGTGGACAGGGACGGGGACGGGGACGCGGGCACCGGGCCCGCCGCCCCGCACCCGACCGCCCGGGACGCCGAGGCATGGCTGGCCGTCCCCGGGGGCACCCGCTACCACCGCCCGGACTGCCCGCTGGTCACCGGCAAGGCGAGGGCCGGACCGGTCGGCCCGGACACCGTGCGGACCCGCCGACTGAGCCCCTGCCCGCTCTGCTCGCCGACCGCGTCTGCCACCCGTCCGGGCGAATCCGCCCCACCGGCCGACTGAGCGCCCATGACCTCCGCCGCCCTGCTCACCACGACCGCCGCCGCGACCACGACGACCGCCGCGACCGCCCCCGACTCGCTCGGCCTCACCGTCGACCTCGCCCTCGCCGGGCTCACCGTCGGCAGCGCCGCCGCGCTCAGCGGCATCGGCCTGGTCGTCTGCCACCGCGCCACCGGGGTGCTCAACATCGCCCAGGGCGCCCAGGCCATGGCCGTCGCCTACCTGCTGCGCGACCTCGTCGTGGTGCGGCACTGGCCGGTCTGGCCCGCCGTCGCCTGCTGCCTGCTGGTCGTCGCCCCCGCGCTGGGCGTGCTCCTCGACGTCCTGGTCTACCGCCCGCTCCAGCGGCGCGGCGCCGGACCGGCGGAGACCATGGTCGCCGGGCTCGGCGTGTTCGTCCTGCTCATCGGCGTGGCCGTACTGCTGTGGGGCGCGGCACCGCTGGCCGGCGCGCCCTCCCCGCTCGGCGGCGCCCCGATCCGCCTGCCCGGCGGACACAGCCTGCGGCCCGATACCGTCGCCCAGCTCGCCGCCATCCTGGTCCTCGGCCTCACCGTCTTCACCACCACCCGGTGGACCCGCTTCGGCCTCCGGCTGCGGGCCGTCGTCGACGACCGCCGCCTCGCCGCCCTCACCGGGGTCGACGCCGACCGGGTCTCCGCCGCCGGCTGGGCGTTCGGCACCTTCACCGCCGGACTCGTCGGCGTCGCCCTCGCGCCGTACCTCCTCCTCGACCCGTACGGGCTGCCGCTGCTGGTCATGGAGACCATGGCCGTCGCCGTCGCCGCCCGCCTGCGCAGCATCCCGGTCGCCGTCGCCACCGGGCTCGGGCTCGGCATCGCCCAATCCGAACTCACCCGGCTGCGCCCCTCCGGGCAGCTGCTGCCACTGGTCGAGGCGGTGCAGTCCAACCTGTTCGTGGTCGCCCTGCTCGCCACCGCGCTGCTCGCCGGGCCGCGCATCGGCGGGGAACGGGCCGGGGCCGCGCCGCCGGCCCTCCGGCCCGCCGGGAGCCGCGACCCCGCCCGGAACGGGCGGGCAGGATCGGCCGGGGCCGTCTGCCTGGTCCTCGTCCTGCTCCTGCTGCCGCTCGGCTTCCGGGGCAGCGACCTGCGCAGCGCCCTGCTCGTCCCCGCGCTCGCCCTCGTCCTGCTGTCCGTCGTCGTGGTCACCGGCTACGGCGGACAGGTCTCGCTCGGCCAGGCCGGGTACGCGGGCCTCGGCGCGCTCGGCACGGGACTCCTGATGGCCGGCCGCGTCCCCGGCCTCCCGCCGCTGCCCGCCGTACCCGCGCTGCTGATCGCCGTCCTCGCCACCGCCCCGCTCGGCCTGCTCACCGGCGGGCCCGCGATCCGCCGACGCGGACTCTCCCTCGCCCTGGTCACCTTCGCGGTCGGGACGGCGATGAGCCGCTTCGTCTTCCAGCAGCCGTACGCCACCACCGGACTCGTCCTCGAACGCCCGGCCTTCCTCGCCGACGACCGGGCGTTCTACGCCGCCGAACTGCTGCTCCTCGGCGTCGGCCTGCTCGCCGTCCGGGGCCTGCACCGGGGCCGCCTGGGCCGGGCGCTGGCCGCCATGCGCGACCACGAACCGGGAGCGGTCGCGGCGGGCGTGGACGTCCCGGGCCTCAAGCTCCTCGCCTTCGTCGCGGGCGCCGCGCTCGCCGCCCTCGGCGGCGGGCTGATGGGCCTCGCCGGACGCGCCTTCGACCCCGCCGCCTTCGACCCGGTGCGCGGACTGCTCTGGTTCGCGGCCGTCGTCGTCGCCGGCGCCGACAGCGCCCTCGCCGCCGTCCTCGCGGCCGCGCTCCTCATCGGCCTCGACGCCGGCACCGTCGCCGGCGTCTCCGCCGTGGCCGTCGGTGCGCTGGCCGCCTCCCCGGCGGCCTCGCCGGGCTCCCGCTCGCCTTCCCCCGGCTGCGCCCTCCCCCGCCCCTCCCTCCGCCCCTCACCTCGCCCGTCCCCACGTGCGTTCCCTCGTCCCTCCCCTCCTCCCGTCTCACCCCGGCCGGGCAACGGCTCCGGGCAGCGATCGCGGCCCGGCAGGCCCGGCAGGACGAGACGTCATGAGCCTCACTCATGCCTCCTCACCGGCCATGACACCCGGACACCGATCGCACGACGGGGGCAGGCCCATGAGCGCCGCTCATACCGCCGCCCCCGGTGCGGACCGCTGCCCCGACGCGCACCCGGGCCGCCATGAGCATCACTCATACCGGCGCCCCGCCCACTGCCCCGCGTGGACCCGCCCCCACCACGGCACCGGCGGACCGCCATGAGTGTTGCTCATGACCCCTCCACCGCCCGCCTCACGGCCCGCCTCACCGCGCGGGGCATCGTCCGGCGCTACGGCGGGATCGAGGCCGTGGCCGGGGTGGACCTGGTGGCGTCACCGGGCCGGATCACGGCACTGGTCGGGCCCAACGGAGCGGGCAAGAGCACCTTGTTCGACTGCCTGGCCGGCACCGTCCGCCCCGACGCCGGACGGGTCGTCCTCGGAGGCCGGGACGTCACCGCCCTGCCCGCGCACCGACGGGTCCGGCTCGGACTGGCCCGGACGTTCCAGCAGATCGCCGTCTTCCCCACCCTCTCCGTGGCCGACAACGTCCGGGTCGGCGCCGAACAGCCGACGGCGAGACGGGACCGGCCCGACCCCCGGACCGTCGCACAGCGGACGGCCGACGCGCTACGGCTGTTCGGCCTCCAAGACCTCGCCGCCGAGCCGGCCGGAACACAGCCCACCGGTGTGCTGCGGCTGGTCGAGCTGGCACGGGCCCTGGCGGGCGGACCCCGGGTACTGCTGCTGGACGAGCCCGCCGCAGGACTCGACGTCGCGCAGACAGCCCGGCTGGTGTCCGTACTGCGCGGCCTCGCCGCACGCGGCATGGCGTTGCTGCTGGTCGAGCACGACGCCGAACTCGTCGCCGAACTCGCGGACACCGTCTACGCCATGGCCGAAGGCCGCATGGTCGCGGGCGGCCCCGCCCCGACCGTCCTCGCCGACCCCCGCGTCACCCGCGCCTGGGGAGCGGCGACATGACCACGCACGCCCGGGCGGCGGCGCAGGAACGACCGGCGGTACAGAAACCGCCGGATCGCGGGGTGGCCTGATGCCCGTCGAAGCCGCCCTGCGCGCCGTCCGGGTCCGGTACGGCCCGCTGGAGGCGCTGCACGGCGTCGACTTGGCCTTCCCCTCCGCCGCCGTCACCGTCCTGCTCGGCCGCAACGGCGCCGGACGGACGAGCGCACTGCACGCCCTCGCCGGGATCGTGCCCTTGTCGGGCGGACGGGCGACCTGGCGCGGCCGGGACCTCGGCGGGCAGTCCGCACACCGACGGGCGCGGCAGGGGCTCGCCCTCGTCCCGGCCGAACGCGGCGTGTTCGAGTCCCTGACCGTCGCCGAGAACCTGGGCCTCGGAGGGCCCGGGCAGGACGAGGTACTGGACCTCTTCCCCGAGCTGGCGGCCCTGCTGGACCGACGGGCCGGCACCCTCTCCGGCGGACAGCGGCAACTCGTCGCCATCGGCCGGGCCCTGGCCGCCCGCCCGACCCTCCTCCTGCTCGACGAACCCGAGCGCGGCCTGGCCCCCGCCATCACCGCCCGGCTGCACGCCCGCCTGCTGTCCCACGCCGCCGGCGGCCGAACGGTCGTGCTCGCCGCACAGTCACTCCCGCACACCCTCACCGGAGCCGCCGTCGTCCACGTCCTGCACCGGGGCGAGGTCGTCTTCTCCGGCGAGCCCACCGAGGCCACCGACCTACCGACCGGGCTGTCGGCCGGCCTGCCCCGGCTCGACGGGAACGACGGCCGCTAGGAGCAGCGAGGCGCCAGTACGCCAGGACGGGCCGCCGTGGGAGATCCGACCAAAGACGAGTGGATACGACGATTGCTGACGGTTTCGAAATGATCTGCAGGTACGGTCGGGGAAGATCATGATGTGGGAGCACACTGATCCGCTCATGCGAACGGAGCCCGCAGCGATGGCAGAGTCCCCTGGCGGATTTCAGTCGGTCACGTTCGCGGCCTGGCGTGACCGTCCTCCCGGGCAGGACCGCGCCGCCGATCGGTACTACGTCACGCTGGCGGAACTCCTTGTGCGCCTGGGGAACTTCGGGATCGGTCTCACCTGGAAGGTGCGGATCGACGATGCCCGACTGGTCACCAGGTTCGCCGAGATCGAGAGGGCTTCCTCCGGCGCCGGGATCGGCACCCTGGAGCTACTGGCCCTGGTCGCACCGGACCTCCAGTTTGTCGACGGGGACTTCGCGGGGTACGCAGGCGATGAGCTGAGGGTGGTGCTAAGGGAGTTCGACAGCACGAGTTGGGACCTCTGCACTGCGGACGCCTCAGTAATCCGGGAGATCCGCCGCCACTATCCGGACGCGGCGCCGACTCCTGAGGACGTCCTCCAGGAGATCCCCTGGCCCGCCAACCGCCGGGAGATGTGATCCAACGCTCCGGCTGATCATTTCGGAGCGACTTGAGCCGTGGGCCTTGCCCTCGGCCGGACGGACCCTAGTCCCCCATGAACCACAGGTGGCTGCCGGGCGTCGCCGCGCAGGAGGCCAGCAGCGTCGCGAGGTCGTGGACGGCGACCGTCTGCGACTCGTGGACGCACTGCCGCAGGAGACCGGGAATCTCCCGGAGGGCAGCCTCGGCCTCGCGCTCGTCGAACAGCGTGTCGCCGACACGGTCGACCGAGCCGAGACCGCCCGGGCTGTCCCGGCCCAGCCTGGTCAGTAGCTGCTCCAACGCCTCGCCGTGTTCGTACGATCCCCGGAGGAGCGTTGCCCTCGACGTATGCCAGACCTCCGACTCGGTCCACGTGGGCCGCTCGGAGTGCAGTTCGAGCTCGATCCCCATGATCGCCTCCGTGATAGTCGCGAGCCGAAGCCCATCGCGAACACAGGTATCCCTCAGCAGAGGACCATCATGTGCCGGACAGGGCCTGGTCCTCCTGGGGTGGTTGGACGCGGTTCGGTGTGCTGGGGCTGCCGCCCGGGGCACGGAGGATCCTCGCGGTGCCGGCATCGAGGTCGATCCCGGTCCTGGGGGGTGCGCCGTCGTTCTCGTCATCGCGGAGGACCAGCTCGATCCGACGCTGCTCCAGTTGCACCCGTTTGCCGGCGTAGAGGAGAGCGTGCAGTTCCTCGGTCGCGGTGGCTCCGACGCCGCGCTCGCCCGGGTCGTCGTGCCGCTGCAAACGCTGGAGCACCCACCCTGGCCGCTGGGTCCGCAGCACGAGCTGTCTCGCGGCGGCCAGCAGGAAGAACGCTGCGACCAGGGCAGCGGGAAACAGCAGGCTTCCCGTGACGCTCACCGTGCTCAGCATGTCCGGGTAACGTCCTGTCCGCCGGGGGCAGTTCCGCCCTTTGGGCTTCGGTTCAGGCGGCTCCGAGGGGGCTGCCGTCGTAGGTCGTAGGTCCGGCGGACGGGTCGGGCTTCCTCGTTCACAACTCGGGCAATCGGTCGTCGGGGGTGGGCGACTTCCGCTCCTGCAGCCAGTAGAGGTAGATCCGCAGGTCGCTCGCCAGGCCGCCGGCGATGTAGAGCTCGAAGTCCCGGACCGCGGCGGCGACGCCCTGGTCCGCCCGGGCATCGCACTCCTCCCACATGCTCCGCCGGTCGGAGAGGTACTGCACGACCTGGCCGCGGTCGCGCCACCACTCCCGGACGGCTTCCGGTGTCCACCGGGAGTCGCCGTCGCAGCCGTACCCGAGGAATGGGTCACTGTCTGCCGCTTCGACCAGCAGGGCGGTGTCCGCGAGCGTTCCGGGCTGGCGGTAGACGTACTCGCTGAGGTGCTCGCCACCATAGAGGACGTGGGCGGGTGCCGAGAGGCGCCCCGTCCAGCAGGTGTCCGTCTCCCCTCCGTAGAGGGGCCCGGGGACGTTGAGCCACACCCGGTCCTCCCAGCGGCCCCGAAAGGCATCGCGGTCGTTCCCGAGGGCGGCCACCGGGTCGAAGTAGAGCGTCATCTGCCGAGACTAGGGCATGAGTTCGGGGCTGTTGACGGGTTGACGGTGAAGCAAGGGAACTCCTGGCGGCCTCCGGGCGGAGGGCGCGGGGGTGGCAGCGACGGACCATGGTGCGACTCCCTTCCCGAGGGCCCGGACGGCCCCCGTTCTCGGTGTCCCCACCCTGCCCCGCGGAGCGCCTTCCGCACATGTACCGAACGGCACAACCCGAGCGGAAGAGCCCGGTGTGCCTCCCTGCCGATCGGCAGGGAGGCACACCGTCACACGGGCACACAGGCACACAGGCACACAGGCACACAGGCACACAGGAGACGCGTGAGACGCGGCCCGCCCGGCCGCCCGTCCCGGCTACGGCTGGTACACGTAGGGCGTCGTCGTGCTCACCCAGGCGAAGCCCAGGCGCTGGAGGATGGGGCGGCTCTGGTCGCTCGCGTCGACCTGGAGGTACTCGTAGCCGAGCTCGGCCGCGACGCGGGCCCGGTGGGCGACGAGGGCCCGGTAGATGCCCCGGCCGCGCCAGTCGGGGGCGGTGCCGCCGCCCCAGAGGCCGGCGAACCCGGTGCCGGGGATCAGTTCCATCCGGGCGGCGGACACCGGACGGTCGCCGGCCATGACGACGACCATGCGGACCGTGTCCGTACCGTGCCGGAGGTGGTCGAGCATCCGCTCGCGCAGGCCGGGGAGGTCGGTGCCGAAGGCCTCGTTGTGGGCCGCCACCATGAGGTCCACCCCGGCCGGATCGGTCACCTGCCGCAAGCGCACGCCCTCGGGCAGGACGACCTCAGTGGGCAGGTCCGCGATCCGGGCGATCATCAGCGCCTCGGCCGGCTCGGCCGTGAACCCGGCCGCGAGCAACCGCTCCCCGAGGTCCGCCGGACGGTCGTGCGAGTAGGTCTTCCACTCGAACTCCAGGCCCAGCCCGGTGAAGTGGCGCACCTGCTCGACGATCGCCGCGTCCGCCCCGGCCTCGTCCAGGCCGGACCACAGCACACCGTTCCAGGCGGCCGCCGCACCCGTCTGCCGCACCACCGCGCCTACGCGCTCCACACGGACGCCGGGGCCGTCGGGCCGGGCGTCGCGGCGAATCCGGTCGTCGAACAGGGCGAGTACCTCATCGTGATCCATCCGTTCACTCCAGCACGGCGCGGGAGCGCACGCCATCGGGTTTCCGTCCGGCCGGTCCCGGGCGGACGGTGGCGGGCGGACGGTGGCGGGCCCGCGGCCGGTCGGCGACGGACGGCCGGCCCGGATCGCCTCGCTGGGCACCTCCGTACTGGACGCCGCACTCACCCTCACCCGGCGGGCGGTCGACGCCGGGCACGGGCCGGATGGGGTCTCCGCCCTGGTCGAGTTCCTCGCCGCCGAGGAGCCCGCCGACGCCCGGGGGTACCCGGGTCGGGCCGGGCGCGCAGTCCCCACGTGCCGGACGGCCCGCGTCCGGGGCGACGACGGTGAGCCCAGCGCCACGCGGGGAGTTACTGCGCCAGGTACCCGCCGTCGACCGGCAGGACGGTCCCGGTGATGAAGGAGGCGTCGTCGGAGGCCAGGAACAGCACGGCGGCCGCGACCTCGGCCGGGGCGCCGAGGCGGCCCATCGGGTGGAGCTTCTCGATCGCCGCGAGGTACTCGGGGCCGCCGGGTTCGTCGCGCAGCCGGGCGACGCGTTCGGTGGTGATGGTGCCGGGGGCGACGGCGTTGACCCGGATGCCGCGGTCGGCCCACTCGACGGCGAGGTGCTTGGTGAGCCCGGAGGCGACGAACTTGGCGGGCCCGTACACCGCTTGGCCGCGCTGGCCGGCCTCGCCGGAGATGGAGGAGAGGCAGACGATCGAGCCGCCGGGCCGCTCCTGGGCGGTCATCGCGCGGATCGCGTACTTGCAGGTCAAGAACATGCCGCGGCCGTCGACGGCCATCACCCGGTCCCAGTCCTCGGCGGTGGCCTCGGTGATCTCCATCAGCGGGATCACCCCGGCGTTGGCCACCAGGACGTCCAGTCGCCCGTGCCGGTCCACGGCGGCCTCCACCATCCGCCGCGCGTCCTCGTCGCGGGCCACGTCGCCCACCACCGTGCTGACGGCGCCCGGGAGTTGCTCGGCGAGGCGGCGCAGCCCGGCGGCGTCGATGTCGGTGGCCACCACCGACGCTCCCTCGCGGACGAACCGCTCGGCGACGGCCCGCCCGATACCGCTCGCCGCACCCGTCACCACACAGGACCGGCCGGCCAGCCGCCCGGCCGCGGGGCTTCCCGCCGCGTTCACCGTCACCATGGGCGCGACTCTACCGACCGGAGGGGCCGGGGGCGGGGATCCGCCGACATCCGCCGGCATCCACCGCCCCAGGCACACCCCCGGCACACCGCAGGCACACCGCCGGCACGCCCCCGCGCACCCCCGGCCGCCTCCTACTCCTACGCGCGCGCCCGGGCGTCCGTGGCGAGCGCCTCGGCGGCGGCGAGGTTCGGCTGCGGGTGGGTCACCAGGTGGGCGGCCGCCGCGAGGGCGCCGCCGACCAGTGGGGCGAGCAGGAACAGCCACAGTTGGGACATCGCCCCGCCGCCCGCGAACAGCGCCGGGCCGAGGCTGCGCGCCGGGTTGACGGAGGTGCCGGTGAGCGGGATGCCGACCAGGTGGACGACGACCAGGGCGACGCCGATCGGCAGCCCGTCGAAGCCGACGACCGCCAGCCGGTGGGTGACCGCGAGGACGACGTACACCAGCAGGAAGGTGAGGACGACCTCCGTCAGGAACGCTCCCCCGGCGTTGATGTGCACCTGGGAGCGGTCGCCCCAGCCGTTGGTGCCGAGCTTGTCGTGCGTGTCCAGCCCCGGTATCTGCTTCGCCAGCAGCAGGACCAGCGCCGCGCCGGCGATGGCGCCGAGGAACTGGGCCACCCAGTACGACACCGCCGTGCGCCCGTCGATCCGGCGTGCCAGCAGGAAGCCGAGCGTCACCGCCGGGTTGACGTGGCAGCCGGAGACCGGCCCGAGCGCGTACGCGAGCGCGAGCAGCACGAAGCCGAACGCGAACGCGATGCCCACCGGGCCGATCGCGTCGCCCGCGAGTACCGCGGCGCCCACCGCCAGCAGCACCAGGAGCAAGGTCCCGAGGAACTCGCCGATGACCGCCCGCCTGTCCGTTCCGCCCATGCGGTCCGCCCTTCCGTCCGTGGGCGGCCCGCTGCCGCCCGCACCCGGTCCACCCTGGTCAACCGTTCGGGGGACCGCATGTCGGCCGGACGGCCCACAGGCGTGATCACGGCGCTTCCGCCCGTCGAATTACTCCGAACGGGTGAGCGGACGGGGTCGGCCGGGCAGCGGGCGGGGCCCCGCCAGGGCGCGGACCGCTCCCCAGCCGCTCCCCGGCCGGAGCCCGGCCGGGCAGCGGACCGCCGCACGGCGGCCACCGCGGCGCCACCGGATCCCGCGTCAGACCGTGAGGACGATCTTGCCGCGCAGGTGCCCGACCTCACTGACCCGCTGCGCCTCGGCGGCCTCCGCCAGCGGGAACACCTGGTGCACCGGCAGCCGCAGGGTGCCCGCCTCGTGCAGGGCGAGCGCGGCGGCGTACGCGGCCTGGTGGTGGAACTCGGCGTCGGCCCCGCCGGTGGCGAGGACGCCGTACTTCTCCGCGCCCTCGAAGTCGGCGATGGTCAGGACCCGGTCCGCACGGCCCGTCAGCTCGATCGACAGCGGCAGCACCCCGCCCAGGCCGGCCACGTCCAGCACCCGGTCCACCCCGCCCGGGGCGACCGCCCGGACCCGCTCGGCCAGGCCCTCGCCGTAGGTCACCGGGATCGCGCCGAGCTCGCGCAGGTGGTCGTGGTTGGCCTCGCTCGCGGTGCCGACCACGGTGATCCCCCGGGCCCGGGCGAACTGGAGCAGCACGGTGCCGACCCCGCCCGCCGCGCCGTGCACCAGCAGGGTCTCGCCGGGCCGCACGCCGAGCACGTTCAGCGCCCGCTCGGAGGTCTCGGCGGCCACCGGGACCGCCGCGGCCTCCTCCCAGCCGAGCGAGGCCGGCTTGCGGGTGAGCATCGCGGCGGGCACCAGCGCGTGCTCGGCGTAGCCGCCGCCCATCACGGCGCCGAACACCTCGTCGCCGGGCGCGAAACCGCTCACACCCTCGCCGACGGACTCGACCACGCCGGCCAGCTCGTAGCCGGACACGGCCGGGAGCTCGACCGGGAAGACCTCGGCCATCGCGCCGCTGCGCACCTTGTGGTCCAGCGGGTTGACGCCGACCGTGCGGACCGCGACCCGCACCTGGCCGGCCCCGGGGGCGGGCACCTCGATGTCGACCGGGCGCAGCACGTCCGCGCCGCCGTACTCGTGGAAAGCAATCGCCTTGGTCATGGAAAGTCCCTGGGGTTTCGTGGAGTTGGTTCTTCCGACAGCTCCCATCCTGCCGCCGGGGCGGCGGGCGGCGACCCTGCCTTTCGGACAGTTCGACCTGTCCGAAAGACCAGGCGGTCCGGACCGGGCGGGCCCGGCTAGGCTCGAAGGCATGAAGCGCAGCGACGGCAAGGGCGGCACGGGCGGCACGAACGGCAAGGACGCCGCGGACGAGAAGTGGCGGGAGTCCTGGGGCCGCCCCGAGGACGCGCTGGCGCGGGCCGTCGAAGTGCTGCGCACGCCGCGGCCCGACCTGCTGCTCCGCTTCTCCGACATGCTCCACACCCTCGTCCCGCACGTGGCGGTCGCCCAGCTCAGCGGCGTCTGCACCTTCTCCCCGTCGCACGCCTTCGGCCCGGCCGAGCTGACCCAGGGCGTGAGCGGCCTGGAGCTGACCCGGCTGGCCGAGCGCACCGTCGCGACCACCGCGGCCGGCCGGCCCTGGCAGGGCGAGGCGGAACTCGCGGGCCGCACCCGGCCGGTGGTGCTGGCCGTCGCCACCGCGCCGGGCACCGGCCCCGGAACCGCGGACGCCACCGCGCCGGGCACCGACGGTCCGCCGGCCGACGGCACCCCGCCGAGCACCGGCAACGGCGGCTCCATCCTGGTCCTCGTCCGGGCGGACACCGCCCCCGTGGCGCCGGGGGCACTCGCCGTCCTCCAGCAGCTGTGGGACCTGGTCATCGCCCACTCCGACCACCGCGCCACCGACGCCGGACCCAGGCACGTGACGGCCTCCCGGGCCTCGGCGAGCGCCCGCGCCCGGGCGATCGCGGAGTTCACCGGTACGCACAGCGCGGCGCTCAGCGCGATCCTGGCTCCGCTGCGCTCGACCGACCTGGACGACGCCGCGGCGCGGCGCAGTGCCACCGAGCTGGCCGTCACCGCCCTGCTGGACCTGCGCCGGGGCGCCGACCTGGACCGTACGCTCAGCGAGGAGCCGGCCGACGCCGCCTTCGCCCGGCTCGCCCGGGAACTGCGCCCGCTGCTGCGGCACACCCGCGTGCGGCTGGACGCGGCGCCCCCGGCCGAGGCCTCCCGTTCCGTCCCGGCCGATACCGCGCACACCGCCCGGGACGCCGTCCGGGCCGCCGTCCTGCTGATGCTGGAGCAGGAGAAGCCGACCCGCCTGCACGTGAGTTGGCAGTTCACCCCGGAGGACGCCCTGCGGGCGGTGGTCCGCGGTGACGGCCTGGGCGTCCTGGCCGTCGACGCCCTCACCGTCCACCGCACCGCCGACCGCATCGCCGCGCTCGGCGGTCGCTGCACCGTCGAGGCGGTACCCGGCTGGGGCACCACGGTGACGGTCGACGTGCCGCTCTCCCTCCCCGAGCCGGCCCTCGCCACCGATCCCCTGGACGGCCTCCAGCCTCGGGAGGCGGAGGTCCTGGACCAGCTCGCCCAGGGGCGCCGCAACCGCGACATCGCCGCGGCACTGCACATCAGCGAGTCGACGGTGAAGTTCCACGTCGCCAACATCCTGGCGAAGCTGGGTGTCGCCTCGCGCGGCGAGGCGGCGGCCCTGGCCCACCGGGCCGGCTTGCCGGGCGGCGCGGTGGGGCTGCACGTGGCGTCCTGAGCCGCGACCGGAGCCGTGTCCCGAGCCGCGACCCGACCCCGACCCGTGCGGGCTCCGGCCCGGGGCGGCCCCGCCCCGGCGTACCGCCGGACGCCCGACCAGCCGATCAACTCCCGCCGGAGGCAGCCGACATGACCTTCCCCGCCGACCACCCGACCGATCCGCCGGCCCCCTGGGACCCCGCCACCCCCGGCCTCCTGCGACTGCCGTCCGGCCGCCTGCTGCGCGGCCGCGGCCTGAGCCGCCCGCTGCCGCCCGGCCCCCTGCCCACCTTCGGGCTCTACCTGCTGGGCCGGCCGCCGGCGGGCATCGCCTGGGAGCACCGCTGGGTGCGCTGGCCCGACTTCCGGCTGCCCGCCGACCGCGCGGACGCGGCCGACGCCTTCCACGAGGCCTGGGAGCGCGCCACGACCGAACGCGTCGAACTCGCCTGCGCGGGCGGGCGCGGCCGGACGGGTACCGCGCTGGCCTGCATCGCGGTCCTGGACGGCGTCCCGGCGGCGGAGGCGGTGGGGTACGTGCGGGAGCACTACAGCCCGCACGCGGTCGAGACGCCCTGGCAGCGGAAGTTCGTCGAACGGCTTGCCTGACCCGCCCGCCTGCCCCACGTGCCCGGCACTCCTCAGAGGTCTAGTCCGCCAGGCCGGCCCGGTAGGCGGTGATCACCAGCTGCACCCGGTCCCGGGCCGTCAGCTTCGCCAGCAGGTGCCCGACGTGCGTCTTCACCGTCCCGGTGCTGACGCACAGCCGCTCGGCGATCTCGGCGTTGGTCAGCCCCCCGCCGATCAGCGTCAGCACCTCCAACTCCCGCCCGGTGACGGCCCGGCGCACCTCCGCCCGGACCCGCTCCCGATCAGACTCCCGATCAGACTCCCGGCCCGGGTCCCGCTCCTGATCCGCCCTGCCCGGTGCCCCACCCGGCCCGGCGCCCGGCCCGGTCGGGCGGGCGGCGAACTCCCGGATCAGCCGCCGGGTGACGCTCGGCGCGAGCAGCGCCTCCCCGGCCGCCACCACCCGGATCGCCGCCAGCAGGTCCTCCGGCGGGGTCGACTTCAGCAGGAACCCCGACGCCCCGGCGCGCAGCGCGCCGTAGATGTACTCGTCCAGGTCGAAGGTGGTGAGGATCAGCACCCGTACCCCGCCCTCGGCGGTGACCTGCCGGGTCGCCGCCAGGCCGTCCGTGCCCGGCATCCGGATGTCCATCAGCACCACGTCGGGCCGGGCGGCCCGGGCCAGCCGGACGGCCTGCGCGCCGTCCGCCGCCTCACCGACCACCTCGAAGCCGTCGGCCGCCGCCACGATCCCCGCGAGGCCGGCCCGCACCAGCGTCTGGTCGTCCGCGACCACCACCCGGACCGGCGCCGTCATCCCGCAGCCCCTGACCCAGCGGCCCCGGTGGCCCGAGTGACCCCATCGGCCCGAGCGGCCCCGGCACCCCCTGTAGCTCCCGCAGTCCCCACAGTCCCGGAGGCCCCCGCCCCCGCCCCCTCCACCGGCGGCGCCGGCAGTACGGGCAGCACCGCCCGCACCCGGAAGCCGCCGCCCGGCAGCGGACCCGCCTCCAGCCGTCCCCCGTACAACCCGACCCGCTCCGCCATCCCCGCCAGCCCGTGCCCGCCGGCGCCCACCGGCCCGCCACGACCGCCGCGACCGCCGTCCGTCACCTCCAGCACCAGCCGGTCCTCCTCGTACGCCACCGCCACCCGCGCCGCGTCCGTGTGCGCGTGCCGGACCACGTTGGTCAGCGCCTCCTGGACGATCCGGAACGCCGACAGCTCCACGCCCTCCGGCAGCGGCCGGACCCGGCCGCGCACCCGCAGCCCGACCCGCACCCCGGCCTCGGCGCCGCTCGCCACCAGCCGCCCCAGGTCCGCCAGCCGGGGCGCGGGCGCCAGCTCCCCGACCGCCGTGCCGCGCAGCACCGTCAGCAGGCCGCGCAGCTCCACCATCGCCTCACGGCTGACCGCCTCGATCGCCGTCAGCGCCTGCTCCGCCTTCGCCCGGTCCCGGCCGATCACGAAACGGCCGTACCCCGCCTGCACGTTGACCACGCTCATGCTGTGCGCGATCACGTCGTGCAGCTCCCGGGCCAGCCGCATCCGCTCCTCCGCCAGCTCCGCCCGGGCCAGGTCCGCCTGGTACCGGCGCAACGCTGCCCCGTACGCGCGGAAGCGGGCCACCACGCCGCCCACCGCCCAGCAGGCGGCCAGCTCCAGCGCGACGAGGACCAGGTTGTTCCACAGCTCCCGCGAGCCGAACTCGCTCAGCCCCGCGCCCAGCAGACCCGACGCCAGCACCGCCGCCGAGGTGCACGGCGGGCGCACCGCCGCCACCAGGTAGACCAGCATCCCGGCGGCCACCGCCACCTGGAACCCGGCCAGATTGGCGATCGTCAGCTCCCCGGCCGCCGCCACGACCACCGCCCAGGCGGCGAACACCGCCCCGGCCGCGGCCACCGGCGCCAGCCGCCGCAGCCCCACCGCCGCACCCGCCACCAGCACACAGGCCAGCACCGTCACCACCTCGGCCGTGCCGGGCCGGGCGTAGCCCCGGTGGTGCGGGTCGAACACCCGGGCCGCGTCCAGCACCCGGAGCCAGGTGACCACCGTCAGCACCAGCGAGACCAGCAGGTCGAGCGCCACCCAGTGGCCCGGACGCAGCCTCCCGGTCACCGGCGGAAGCGGGGCAGTGGACATCGCCCCAGGCTAGCCGCGCCCGCCCGGGCCGGGCATCGCCCCGCGGGCCTACGACCACGGGCAGAGGCACGCCCCGCCGGGCCGCCGGATTCCGCCCACGGCCCGACGCCACGCCCCCGGCCGGGCCGGGAGCGTGGGGGCACGCCACAAGGAAGGGCACCACGATGATCGAGGTACGCGACCTCACCAAGCGCTACGGCGCCACCCTGGCCGTCGCCGGGCTGACCTTCACCGCCCGCCCCGGACAGGTCACCGGGTTCCTCGGCCCGAACGGCTCCGGGAAGTCCACCACCCTGCGGATGGTCCTCGGCCTGGACGCGCCCAGCGGCGGGCGGGCCACCGTCAACGGCCGCCCGTACGCCGCGCTGCGCCGCCCGCTGTCCGAGGTCGGCGCCCTGCTGGACGCGGGCGCCGTCCACCCCGCCCGCTCCGGCCGCCACCACCTGCTCGCCCTCGCCGCCTCCAACGGCATCGGCGCCCGCAGGGTCCGCGAGGTCCTGGAGCTCACCGGCCTGGAGCAGGCGGCCCGCCGCCGGGCCGGGCAGTACTCGCTCGGCATGAAGCAGCGCCTTGGCCTGGCCGCCGCCCTGCTCGGCGACCCGCCCGTCCTGCTGCTCGACGAACCCGTCAACGGCCTCGACCCCGAGGGCGTCCAGTGGATCCGCACCCTGCTGCGCGGGCTCGCCGCCGAAGGGCGGACGGTCCTGCTCTCCTCCCACCTGCTGGGCGAGACCGCCGTCACCGCCGACCACCTGGTGGTGATCGGGCGCGGCCGGCTGGTCGCCGACTGCTCCACCGCCGACTTCCTCGCCGAGCACGCCCGCACCGACGTGCTGGTGCGCTGCGCCCGCCCGGCCGAACTGGCCCGGCTGCTGCGCGCCGCCGGGGCGGTGGTCGCGGAGGAGGACGCGGGGGCGCTGGCAGTCACCGGTCCGGCGGCGGCCGCGATCGGCGAACTGGCCGCCGCCCACGGCATCGGCGTGCACGAACTCACGCTCCGGCAGGCCTCGTTGGAGCAGGCCTTCCTGGACGCCACCGACGCCGCCGACGCCACGACCCGCGAGGGGGCCGCATGACTGCCACCGGACCGACCGGCACCGGCACCGGCCTCGGCTCTGGCTCTGGTACCGGCACCCCTGCCGGCACCGGCCGGTTCGCCCGCACCCCTGCCGGCACCGGCCGGTTCGCCCGCACCTCGGCCGGGGACGCGAAGGGGTCGACCCTGCGCGGTGCCCTGGCCGGCGAGTGGATCAAACTGCGCAGCGTCCGCGCCACCCCGCTGGCCGCCGCCGTCGCCCTCGCCGCCGCCCTGTTCATCGGCCTGGTCGACTACGCCGGCGCCGCCGACCACTGGGACACCTGGACCGCCGACGAGCGCGCCCGGTTCGACCCCGTCCGCTACGGCTTCTCCGGCGGCTTCTACGTCGCCGTCCTCGCCGTCGGCACCCTCGGCACGCTGACCGCCTCCAGCGAGTACGGCACCGGTCAGATCCGCTCCAGCCTGGCCGCGATCCCCCGGCGCGGCCGGCTGCTCACGGCAAAGGCCCTGGTGGTCGCCGCGACCGCCACCGTGCTGGGCGAACTCCTCGCCCTGCTCACCTTCCTGCTCGGCCGGCGCGCCCTGAGCGCCAAGCACCTCGCCGTCTCGCTCGGCGACCCTGGGGTGGCCCGGGCCGTGCTCGGCTGCGGGCTGTTCCTCGCCGTGTTCGCCCTGGTCGGGCTGGCCCTCGGCTTCGTGGTGCGGCACACGGCCGGAGCGCTCGCCGCGCTGTACGGCCTGTTCTTCCTCTCCCCCGTGCTCCTGGCTCCGTTCGGGGACGACGCCTCCCGCTACGGCCTCCAGGGCGTGTTCGAGGGGCTGGGCAGCACCGTCACCGCGGCCGGGGGCGCCGACCGGCTCGGCCCGGTCGCCTGCTTCGCCGCCCTGGGCGGCTACCTGGTCGTCGCGCTCGCACTGGCCGCGGTCAGCCTGCACCGCCGGGACGCCTGAGCGGGCGGCCGAACGGACGCCTGGGCGGACGCCGGTACGGGCACCCGGGAGGTTCCCCCGGGTGCCCGTACCGCCGAACCGCCCAGCCGCCAAGTTGCCCAGCCGCTCAGCCGCCGAGCTGCCCAGCCGCCGAGCCGCACCCCGTCAGGTCTTGCGCAGGTCCGGCGCCGGGGCTCCGATCAGCAGGCGCCGCACCGCGTCCCAGGCCGTCCGCAGGGCGGCGGCGCAGGCCCGGGTGTCGGAGCCGAGCAGCCGCAGCCAGGCGCCGCTGTCCTGCGGGAGCACGCTGACGCCGTGGAGCAGGCCGCAGCCGGCGAGCGCCTCGTGCAGCGTGTCCGCGACCTGTCCGGGCAGGGCGAGCGGGCTGAGGACGTAGAGGCTGGTCATCACGTCGTGGCCGGCCAGGACGGCGGGGCCGGTGATGCCGCCACCGGCCCGTGACGGTTCCAGTCGGACCGTGTCCAGGGCCACCAACTCGCCGTCCGGCCGCCGTACTTCGAGGTCCGAGGCGAACACCTGGTACGCGTTGCGCTCGCCCCGCGCGAGGCGCCCGGCCAGGACGGTCTCGCTCGCCAGCACGGTGGCGGACGGATCGACGGTCAGCACGGTGCGCTGGTAGAGGCGGGAGTCGACGAAGGGGATCACCGGCTCGGGCAGGTACTCGACGTAGGCGCCCGGACCGGCCTCCAGGTTCAGCAGTTGCGTCGCGTAGTCGTGCTCCATCCGGTAGACCTTGGTGGCCGCCTGGGTGGTGAGGTGGACCGCCGTGCCGGCGCCGCACCGGATGTCCGTGCGCAGCCGGTCAGCCTGGAGGATGCCGCCGCCGGTGGACATCAGGAAGGTGACGGCGAGGTCGGGGCGGGCCGGGTCGAAGTGCAGCGGGCGCATGATCTGCAGCGGCGACTTCTGGTAGTGGCCGGTGAGTTCGGTGCGTCCGCCGATCTCCTCGAAGGCCAGTTCCAGCAGCCCGACCTTGCCGGGGCGCCCGACCGCGAGGGTGTCGGGCGTCCCGGCGTGGCGGCGGACCTCGTACGGGACGCGGGCCGGCTCGTAGTGCCGGGGGTCGAGCCGGGGCACGGGCGTCGGCTCCTGCTCCACCCCCACCGCGCCCTCCGCTTCTTCGCCCGCCGCCGTCCCGACGGTCACGCCGGGACCTTCCGGAAGGTCTCCAGGAACGCGGCGATCTCCTCCAGCCCCTCCCCCGTCAGGCAGTTGGTGAGCACCACCGGCCCGCCCTCGCGCACCCGGCGGGCGTCGGACTCCATGACGCCGAGGTCGGTGCGGACGTACTGGGCGATGTCGATCTTGTTGATGACCAGCAGCTCGGACTCGGTGATGCCCGGGCCGCGCTTGCGGGGCATCTTCTCGCCCTCGGCGGTGTCGAGGACGAAGAGGAAGAGGTCGACCAGGACCGGGCTGAAGGTCAGGGTGAGGTTGTCGCCACCGGACTCGAACAGCAGGGTGTCGACGTCCGGGAAGCGCTCAAGGAGTTCGGCACCGGCCGCGAGGTTCATCGTCGGGTCGTCCCGGACGGCGGTGTGCGGGCAGGCGCCGGTCTCGACGCCGACCACCCGCTCCGGGTCCAGCACTCCGGCCAGGGTGCGGCGCACGTGCTGGGCGTCCTCCTGGGTGTAGATGTCGTTGGTGATGACGGCGGGGCGGTGGCCGCGCGCGATCAGCACCGGGACGAGCGCCTCGATCAGCGCCGTCTTGCCGGATCCGACCGGTCCGCCGATGCCCACGCGGAGCACGTTCTCGGTCAACTCTCCTCCTCTGGTGCAGACTTGCAGATTTGCGTATTCAGGGGGTGCGCCTCGGATCCGCCGGGGCCGTACCGTACGGCCGGGGTCCGGGGCGCCTGTCGGGTTCAGCTGGCGAACAACCGGGCTTCCGCCCGCTCGTGCCGTCCGGACATCGCGTCGGCGACCGGTACGCAGCCGCCGAGGTCCGCCGCCTCCCGTTCCAGCGCGGCCGCCACCACCTCCCGGATGACCGGGGCGACGGCCCGCAGGACCACCTGGGCCCTGCGGTGGTCGGTCAGCCGCAGCCGCAGCGCCGCACCGGTGAAGCTGGTGCAGAACGCGAACAGGTCGCCGGTGAGGGCCTGTTCGACCGGGACGCCGGCGGCGGCGTAGGCCACCCCGGCGGCCACCGCCTGGCAGCCGGGGGCGCGCTTGTCCGCGACCAGCTCCGCGTACCGCTCCAGTGCTTCGCCGCCCACCGACTCCCGTGCGATGTCCAGGAGTTGGCGCCCGGTACGGGTGGCGGCGAGGCGCAGTTCACGGTTGAGCTTGGTGGCGTGCAGCCGCCGGTCGGTCTCGGCGAGCTGCTCCCAGTCGCCCGCCGTGGCGGCCCGGTGGGCGAGTGCGAGGGCGGTGGCGTCGGACGGTCCGACCCCGTGCCGCAGCAGGTCGGTGAGCAGTTCGGGCACGGTGTCGGGGGTGACGGCCTTGGCCTGGGCGTAGCCCTCCAGGCCGTGCGAGAGGGTGTAGAAGCCGCTGGGGAAGGCCGAGTCGGTCAGCTGGAGGCAGACCAGCAGGGCGTCCAGGTCCGCGTCGGCGGCACTCACGCGAGGTAGAACAGGTGGTTGAGCGGCAGTTCCCGGGCCGGTTCGATGGTGGCGGGCTCGCCGTCCAGGGTGACCTTGTACGTCTCCGGGTCGACCGCGATCTTCGGCAGCGCGTCGTTGCGCAGCATGTGCTGCTTGCCGACCGACCGGCAGTGCCGCACCGGCAGCACCCGGCTCTCCAGGCCGAGTTGCCGCGGGACGCCGAGGTCGACGGCGGCCTGGGACATGAAGGAGACCCGGGTGGCCTGCCTGGCCCGCCCGTACGCGCCGAACATCGGCCGGTAGTAGACCGGTTGCGGGGTGGGCAGCGAGGCGTTCGGGTCGCCCATCAGCGCCCAGTTGATCACCCCGCCCTTGATCACCATCTTGGGCTTCGCGGCGAAGGAGTTGATCGGCCAGAGCACGATGTCGGCGAGCTTGCCGGGCTCCAGTGAACCGATGTGGTCGGCGGTGCCGGAGGCGACGGCCGGGTTGATGGTGAGCTTGGCGAGGTAGCGCAGCACCCGGACGTTGTCGTGGCGTTCGCTGTCGCCGGCCAGCTTGCCGCGTTGGTCCTTGCAGTGGTGGGCGGTCTGGAAGGCGCGGGTGAAGGTCTCGCCGATCCGGCCCATCGCCTGCGAGTCGGAGGAGAAGATCGAGATGACTCCCTCGTCGTGCAGCACGGTCTCGGCGGCGATGGTCTCGGCGCGCACCCGGGAGTCGGCGAAGGAGACGTCCTCGGGGATGTCGTGGCTGAGGTGGTGGCAGACCATCACCATGTCGAGCAGTTCGTCGACCGAGTTGACGGTGTAGGGCAGCGTCGGGTTGGTGGAGGACGGCAGCACGTTGGGCTCGCCGGCGATCCGCATGATGTCGGGGGCGTGGCCGCCGCCCGCGCCCTCGGTGTGGAAGGTGTGGATGGTGCGGCCGTCGATCGCGGACAGGGTGTCCTCGAAGTAGCCGGACTCGTTCAGGGTGTCCGTGTGGATGGCCACCTGGACGTCGTACTCGTCGGCGACGCTCAGCGCGGTGTCGATCGCGGCCGGGGTGCTGCCCCAGTCCTCGTGCACCTTGAGGCCGCACACGCCCGCCTCGACCTGCTCGCGCAGCGCGCCGGGCAGCGAGCCGTTGCCCTTGCCCAGCAGGCCGACGTTCACCGGCAGGTCCTCGACCGCCTGGTACATCCGGTGGATGTTCCACGGGCCGGGCGTGCAGGTGGTGCCGTTGGTGCCGTCGGACGGGCCGGTGCCGCCGCCGATCAGGGTGGTGATGCCGTTGCTCAGCGCCTCCTGCACCTGCTGCGGGGCGATGAAGTGGATGTGGGTGTCGATGCCGCCGGCGGTGGCGATCAGGTGCTCGCCGGAGATCACCTCGGTGCCGGGGCCGATCACCAGCCGCGGGTGCACGCCGCTCTGGGTGTGCGGGTTGCCGGCCTTGCCGACGGCGGTGATGAAGCCGTCCTTGACCCCGATGTCGCCCTTGACGACGCCGAGCACCGCGTCCATCACCACCACGTTGGTGATGACCAGGTCGAGCGCGCCCTGGACGGAGGTGGCGGCCGGGTCCTGGGCCATGCCGTCGCGGATGCCCTTGCCGCCGCCGTAGACGGCCTCGTCGCCGTAGTGGCCCTGGTTGAAGTCCTGTTCGACTTCGACCACGAGGTTGGTGTCGGCGAGGTGGAAGCGGTCGCCGACGGTGGGGCCGAAGAGGTCGGTGTACTGCTTGCGGGAGAGGATGGCCATCAGCGGTCGCCTTCCTGGCGGGTCTCCGCGGGGAAGTCCCGGTGCCGGGCCTCCTCGTGGTCGTCCTTGTGGTCGAGGTTGGTGCCCTTGAAGCCGCGGGCGATCGCCCGGTCGATGGCGCGGGCCCGGGTGGCGGGCGCGGCGACACCGCCGTCCACCAGGTTGCTGAAGCCGACCAGGCGGCGGTGGCCGCCGAACTCGGCGAGCGTGACGTCCTTGGTGTCACCGGGCTCGAAGCGGACGGCGGTGCCGGCCGGGATGTCCAGGTGCTTGCCGAAGGCGGCGTTGCGGTCGAAGTCGAGGGCCCGGTTGGCCTCGAAGAAGTGGTAGTGGGAACCGACTTGGATCGCCCGGTCGCCGGTGTTGCTGACCGAGACGGTGGCCTTGGCGCGGCCGGCGTTGATCTCCACCGGGTCGTCGCCGTACAGGTATGCGGCGCCACCAGACATGGCTGGCCTTCCTCTCTGCCGGTTCAGTGGGGGGTGTGTGCGGGGGTGTGCGCGGGGGTGTGCGCAGGTACGGCTGCGGGTGCGGTTCCGGGTGCGTGCGCACGGGGGTGCACCGACGGGTGTACGTGCCCGGGCCCGGCTGCCTGGACGTGCGGGGTGGCGTGGACGTGGGGGTGGTGGTGGTCCTCGCCGGGCCCGTGGCTGTGCGCGTAACCGTGCCCGTGCTCGGCATCCAGGCCGGCCAGGATGCCGTCCTCGCCGTGCCCGAGCAGGTGCAGCGCCGCCGCCGTCCGGGCCGCGACCACCCCGGCGATCGCGGCCGGCCGCAGCAGCGGTCCGCCGTCCCGTACGGCGGGCGGCGGGTCGTGCGGACGGCCGGCCGGTGCGCGGCCCCCGGCAGCGGTCGGCGCGGTGCGCAGGGCGGGGCCGAAGGAGGCCGGGACGGCCGTCACCTCGCGGGCGCCGAGCAGGCGGCAGCGTTCGGCGCCCTCGGCCGGGCCGGGGTCGCCGTCGTCGAGGGCGACCTCGACCCAGCGGTGCCGCCCGTACTGGCGGACCAGTCGGGCGATCCGGAACAGTTCGGCGTCCTCGAAGGGGCCGGCCGCCGGGGCGGTGACCAGCACGGCTCCGTCCGGGGCCGCGGCCGCGGCGGCGCGCAGCCAGCCGATGAGGTGTTCGGCGGCGCCGAAGGGCGCGGTCAGGGCGAGCCGGCCGCGGCCCTCGCCGGCGGCCAGCCAGCGCAGGGCCCGGGCGGTGTCGGCCACCAGGGCGGGGTCGCGGCCGAGCGTCATCGGTACGACGCAGACCGGGCCGTCGCCGGCGGCCAGGGCCGAGCGGACGGCCTCGGCGAGCGGGCGTCCGGCGGGGACGGCGGCGTGCACGGGGTACGGGGTGCGCCCGGGGTACCCCGGCTGCGGGGCGTGTCCGGGGTACGGGGCGTGTCCGGGGTGCGGGGCATGTCCGGGGTGCGGGGCCGTGACGAGTCCGGCCAGGTCCCGTCCGCCGTCGCTCTCGTGCCCGCAGGCCAGCACCACGGTGGCGGGCTGGGGTCGTGCCATGGCTCAGGCACCCACCGGGTCGTGACAGGAGACCAGCTTGGTCCCGTCCAGGAAGGCGGCCTCGACCTGGAGCAGCGGCAGCATCTCGCGCACTCCCGGCATGACGTCCGCGTTGCCGAGGACCTGCTTGCCGAGCTCCATGCACTCGGCGACGGTCCGGCCGTCCCGGGCGCCCTCCATGATGGCCTCGCTGATCAGCGCGCAGGCTTCGCTGTAGTTGAGTTTGAGGCCGCGACCGCGGCGTTTGCGGGCCAGATCGGCCACGACGTAGATGTACAGCTTGTCCATCTCACGCGGCGAGAGATTCACGGGAATCACTCTTCCTTTCCGAGGATCCGATGAAATGCAAGGGAGTTGGACGGAGAATCAGATCCGGCGCAACCGGGGAACGGCCGGTACCGCCGCCAGGAACAGCATCGTGGTCAGCACGAACGGCCAGGTGAAGGCGTGGCCGCCGAAGGGCGCCGAGGCCGCGTCGAGCGCCGGGGTCAGGACGGTGGCGGCGGCCGCGCCGAGGACGGCGTAGGCCGCGCTCCACCCGCTCGGGGCGACGAAGACCCCGCACAGCGCGAGGGCCGTCAGCACCCCGCTGTAGCCGAGCAGCCCCTGCCCGACGGCCTCGGCGGGAGCGCCGAACGCCCAGGCGGTGAGCAGTCCGGTGGCACTGCCCGCGGCGGCCACCAGGCCCGCGAGGCGGCTCGCCGCGAACAGTCCGGCCAGGAACAGCAGGCCGGAGTACCACTGGGGCAGGAAGAAGATCTGGCCGACGTTGGCGAAGAACCCGTGCCAGAGCTGTTCCCAGCTCAGCCCGGTTCCCCCGGTGGCCGGCCCGGGCAGCGCGGCCGGCCCGGCCGCGCCGTGCCACAGCCGCCGGAAGCCGGGAGCGGCGACCGTGACGGCCGTCGCGACCAGGCAGAACGGTGCGGTCAGCGCCGGCAGCCGCCACTTCTCCAGGACCGCCCCGAGCCCCGCCGTGACCACCACGGCGACGGCGGACCCGAGGACCGCCACCGCGACCGTGGCCGGGTGCCCCGCGCCGAGGAACACGGCGCACCCGAGCGCCACCAGGCACCCGTTGTACCCGTGCAGCCCGGCCGTGACGGCCGCCCGGTCGAGCCCCAGCCCGTACGCGACGGCGGTGGAGACGGCACTGCCGAGCAGTCCGTAGAGCCCGTACCGCGGGCCGGCCGCGAACAGTGCGGCCACGAAGAACAGTCCGCACACGACGGACGGCATGAAATCCACCTGGGCGACACCGCGCAGGACTTCCGCGACCACCCGGACGGATATCGGACGAGCCGCCTCGGCGGCTCTCTCCCCACCCTTTTGCTGACCCATGCCTCGCACCAATTTCCGGTACGGCCGGGGTGTTTGGAAGCAACCCCCGGCGATTCCTCCGGAACCGTACTCCTACGGAATGCGGAGGTGAACGCGCACGAGGAGCTACGTCAAAGCGACGAAGCGTCACCACTGGGCCGCTGAGCTGCAACATTTTGTTGAAGTAAACGCCCCGGGAGTTCCTTGAAGAGAGAAATTCTTTGCGAAGTTTTACTTACGGATGACACGGATGACGATGCCTCACGACGACTGCCCCGCACCGCCCTCCGGTCCGCACCGCCCCTCGCGGGAGCCCCGGCACCCGCTCCCCCCTCGGCCCCCCGCCGGGCCCACCCGTGATCCCCGCCGCCCCCTGCGGCCGTGACACCCGAGGAAGGGCCCGGGACGGAGGTAAGCGCTTCCGGCCGCCCCCGGGCTCTGGGTGGATGAGGAGGTGCTCATGGGAGATACGAAGAGCGGGCGGGACGACGACTTCCAGGCGTTCATCGTCACGGTCTGGCCGCGCCTGGTACGGACGGCGTACCTGTTGGCCGGCGAGCAGTACGCGGCGGAGGACCTCGTGCAGTCCGCGGCGGAGAAGGCCTGCGCGGCCTGGACGAAGGTGCGCCGGGCGGACGATCCGTACGCCTACGTGCGACGGATCCTGGTCAACCAGCACGCCCGCCGCTGGCGGCGCCGACCACCGGAACTGCTGGTGGACGCGGTGCCGGACACGGCCCGGGTGGAGGACGGGTTCGCCCGGTCCGACCAGCGCGGAGCACTGCTCGCGGCACTGGCCACCCTGCCGCCGAGGCAGCGCGAGGCGGTGGTGCTGCGGCACTGGGAAGACCTGAGCGACAGCCAGGCGGCCGCCGCCATGGGCTGCTCGACAGGTGCGGTGCGCAGCCACGCGGCGAAGGGGATCGCGCGGCTGCGGCAGGTCACGGAGCTGGTGGGGCTCAAGGACACGGAACACATCGGAGGAACGGTATGAGCGTGAACGCGAACGGCACGGGCGGCGCGAACACGGGCGGGGACGACGGCGCCGACCTGTGGGTCGGACTCGGCCTGGCCGAGGTCGCGGGCGGTGCGAGGATCGGCCCGGCGCCGGTGGCGGACATCCTGGCAGGCGGACGCCGGCTGCGGAACCGCCGCCGGACGGCGGTCGGCGCGGTGGCGCTGGCCTCGCTGGTCGCCCTGACCGGCGGGGCGATGGCGCAGCTTCGCCCCGACCCGGCGTCGGCCACGCAGTCGGCACCCGCCGGCGCCGGCACGGCCCTCGTCGCACCGGCCGCCGCGCCGACCGCCGCGCCCACCGAGGCCACCCCCGGCCCGCGCGACCCGTTCACCCCGGTCCGGGTCCGGCTCGGCGAGGGCGTCGCCAACGGGAAGCACTGGGAGATCTGGCAGGCGCTCTGGCCGCTGGCGCCCAAGGACCGGGCGTACGAGCAGGCGGTGGCGGTGTGGCAGGAGCGCGCGCCCTTCGACTCCAACGTCGCCAAGCCCACCCCGGAGTACGTCGCCCAGTACTGGGCCCCGAACTCCGACGTCATCAACACCTACTTCGTCGTCGACGGGGTGCGCATCGGCCACGACTCGGCGGGCGACACCCCGGCACCGGGCAAGCTCGACCCGCGCAGCGCGGCCGACGTCAGCGGCGGGCTGTTCGGCCGCAGCAGCAAGGACGGCATCGTGCCCCCGGCGGACGTGGTCATCCTCTCCCTGGGCCCCGACGTCGGCCGGGTGCTGGTGACCTGGGCGGACGGCACGACCACCGAGCCCCAGGCCGTCAGCGTCGGCGACTCCCCGACCCGCCACATGGTGGTGGCCCGCCCGGGGACCATGCGGGCGAAGTCCTGGCAGTTCTTCGACAAGAACGGCGTCAAGCTTCCCGACGGCGGCGCCAAGTACCTGACCGAGCCCGTCTCCTGACCGAGCCCGTCTCCTGACCGAGCCGGTCTCCTGCCCGCTCCCCGAGGTACCGGGGCGCACCGCGAGGTGCCGGGCCGCACCCCGCCCTTCTCCTCGGGGCGGCGGCGCGGCCACGGGGAGTGGGAGGTCGGCCGGGCCGACGTCCCGCTCCCCGGCCGGTTCCACCCTCAGCCCGTAGCGCCCTCAGCCCGTGGCGCCCTCAGCCCGTGGCGCCCTCCAGCAGCAGCCTCGCGGCCACCGCCGCCCCGTCCGCGCGGATCCCGCGCGCCACGGCGGCCGCCCGCTCGGCGATCCCGGGGGCGAGGGCCTGCCGCAGGGCCGCAGAGAGGGAGTCGACCGTCGGGACGGGGCCGTCATGGGCGGTGCCGATGCCCAGCGCGGCCACCCGGGACGCCCAGTACGGCTGGTCGACGATCTGCGGCACCAGCACCTGCGGGGTACCGGCCCGGGCGGCCGTGGTGGTGGTGCCCGCGCCGCCGTGGTGGACGACGGCGGCGACCCGGGGGAACAGCGCCTGCTGGTTGACCTCGCCGACGGCGAAGCAGTCGTCCGCGCCGTCGGCCTCCACGCCCTCGGCCCCGGCGAGTCGCGCCCAGCCGCGCCCGAGCAGCACCCGCCGGCCCTGCGCCCGGACCGCCTCGACGGCGACCCGGGCGACGGCGGCCGCCGCGCCGTGCAGCGGCATGCTGCCGAAGCCGACGTACACCGGCGGCTCGCCGGCCGCCAGGAAGGCCTCCAGGCCGGCCGGCAGCGGGCGTTCGTCCGGCAGGATCCACGCGCCGGTCTGCACCACGTCAAGGCCGGCCGGGCCGGCCGGGAGCGGGCGTTCGTCCGGCAGGATCCACGCGCCGGTCTGCACCACGTCAAGGCCGGCCGGGCCGGCCGGGAGCAGCCAGGGGTCGAGCATCGGGTCGGTGGCCAGCCACGGGCGGTCGGAGAGGACGTGGTCCCGGACGTTCTCGACCTCCGGCAGCCCGACGGCCCTGCGGTGGGCGTTGACCGGCTCGCCGAACAGCGCGTTCATGGCGGCGGCGTTCAGCTCCCACAGCTCCGCGTTGTCGGTCACCTCCGGCGGGTACGGCCGCATCGGGTACTCGAACGGCCGGTGGTGCGCGGAGGGCAGCGTGGTCGGCTGCAGGGCGACGTGCACATAGCGGGCGCCCAGTTGCTCGGCCGCCGCCTGCGCGCCGGCCACGGCGGGGAACAGCCCGGTCGCCACGACCACCCCGCCCGGTTCGGCCGCCCCGAGCACCGCCGCGTGGAACTGCTCGACCAACCTGGCCGCCCGCTCGGAGATGCCCGACCCCGCCGGCCGCGGGCCGGTCACCAGCGTGCGCACATCCTGCCCGACCGGCACCAGCTCCACCCCGGCCTCGGCCAGCCGCACCGCGAACTCCTCATCCGGCGGCGCGCACACCCGTACCCGCGCACCCAGTTCCCGCAGTCGCACCGCGAGCCCGGCCAACGGCTCGACGTCTCCCCGCGACCCGTAGGTCGCCAACACCACGCGCATCCCGTGCATCTCCCGCTTCCCCGACGTCCTGCCTTGAGCCGGTGATTCTGCTGCACCACCGGGGCCTTGCGGCAAGGCCCCCGGCGCGCTATACCTTGAGAGTGGCGAGGAGTGGGTGCACCTCCTCCGCTTCCCCCCATCCTTCGCTTCCCCCTCCGGCCGCCCGGCCATCTGCCACCTGCCGTCCGCCCGTTCGCTGTCGATCGTTCGCTGTCGGTCGTCCGCGAGCTGCCCTGCGAGACTTGCCCCATGCAGCGGATCATCGAGGGCATGGCCGGTCAACTGGCGGACGTCCCGGGCGTGGTGGGGGTGATGCTCGGCGGAAGCCGGGCCCGGGGCGAGCACCTGCCGGGGTCCGACTGGGACCTGGGGGTGTACTACCGGGGCGGCCTCGACCTCGACGCACTGCGGCGGTCGGCGGGCCCCGGGGCGGAGGTGGCCGGACCGGGCGACTGGGGGCCGTGGGTGAACGGCGGCGCCTGGCTGCGGGTCGACGGCGTGGCCGTGGACTGGATCCTGCGGGACCTGGACCGGGTCGAGCGGGTGTGGGCGGACTGCCGCCGGGGCCGCTACGAGGTGGGCGTGCAGGCGGGCCACCCGCTCGGATTCTGGTCGCCCTGCTACGTCGGCGAGGTGGCACTCGGGCAGCTCCTCGCCGATCCCGAGGGGGAGTTGGCGGCGCTCAAGCAGCAGACCGCCCACTACCCGGAGCCGCTGCGCGAGGCCCTGCTGGCGGCCGCATGGGAGGCAGGGTTCCTGCTGGACGCGGCCGCGAAGGGCGCGACCCGTGCGGACGTCCTGTACGTCTCGCTCTGCCTGTCCCGGGCGTTCGGCGTGCTGGTGCAGGCCCTGTTCGCGCACGACCGCCGCTGGTGCCTCAACGAGAAGGGGGCTCTCGCGGTGGCCGGGCAACTGCCCGCCGCGCCAACGGACTTCGGCCGACGGGCACGCGCCCTGCTCGCCGCCCCCGGCGGAACGGCCGGGGAGTTGGCGGCGACGGTCTCCCGGGCGCGGGAGCTGGCCCGGGAGACCGTCGCCGCACTCACCGCCTGATCCTTCGCCGACCCTTCGCCAACCCTTCGGACGTCCCGCCGACCCTTCGGACGTCCCGAGCCGGATCAGACCAACCGCTGGTCCACGAAGCACCAGCGCCAGCTCTCCCCCGGTTCGAAGCTGCGGATCACCGCGTGCCCGGTCCGGCGGTGGTGCTCCGCGGACCAGAAGCCGGGCGTGGAATCGCAGCAGCCGACGAAGCCGCAGTGCAGGCACAGGCGCAGGGCGACGGGGCGCTGACCGAGCTCCTCGCAGTGCGGGCAGCCGGTGCCGAGCGGCGCCGGCTCGGGACTGGGCAGCTCCGCGAGGTGAGCACAGGGGCGGGAGGGGGACATGGCGTCCAGGGTACGGCGAGGCGCCCGGTCCGTGTGGTTCTGTGGCGCCATGTCCCTGAGCGGCTCCAATGTCCTGTTCCTCCTGGTGGCGGGCAGCACCACGGTCGCGGGCGCCGCCCGCCGGTACCGGCTGTCCGCGCCGCTGCTCCTGGTGGTGGCGGGCCTGCTCGCCTCGGAGCTGCCCGGCGTGCCCGTCTTCTCGCTCGACCCGGAGATCGCGCTGCCGCTGATCCTGCCGCCGCTGCTGTACACCGCCGCCCAGGACGCCTCGTACACCAGCCTGCGGGCCAATCTGCGGGCGGTGGCCCTCTACTCCGTCGGCTATGTGCTGTTCTGCACGCTGACCATGGGCCTGGTCGCCCACGCGCTGGTCCCGGGGATGCCGACGGCGGTGGCCTTCGTGCTCGGCGCGGTGATCGCCCCGCCCGACGCGGTGGCGGCGACGGCGATCGCCCGCCGGGTGGGACTGCCCACACAGCTGGTCTCGATCCTCCAGGGCGAGAGCCTGGTGAACGACGCGACGGCCATCACGGCCTACCGGGTCGCGGTCGCGGCCGCGGTCGGCGAGGGCTTCTCGTTCGGCAGCGCGGTCGGCGAGTTCCTGCTGGCCGCACTGGGCGGCACGGCGGTGGGCCTGGTCCTGATGTGGCCGCTGCAACAGCTGCGGGTACGGCTCGGCGACCCCCTGCTGGCCAACACCTTCTCGCTGCTCGTCCCGTTCGCGGCGTACGCGGCGGCGGAGGCGTTCCACGCCTCCGGGGTGATCGCGGTCGTGGTGGTGGGCCTGCACCTCGGCCACTACGCCAACTGCGTCGACTTCGCGCTGCGCTTGCAGGAGGAGGCGGTCTGGCGGATGGCCTCCTTCATCCTGGAGTCCGCGGCCTTCGCCCTGATCGGCCTGCAACTCCCGGTGGTCGTCGGCAAGTTGCACGGCTATTCGACCGGGCAGCTGGCACTGTGGACGACGGTGCTGCTGACCGCCCTGATCGGGCTGCGCTTCGTCTGGGCCTGGCCCGCGGCATACCTCCCGGGCCTGCTGAGCCGGCGCGTGCGGGAGCGGGAAGGGCGGCCGGCGTGGACGCGGCCGGTCGTGCTCTCCTGGGCCGGCATGCGCGGGGTGGTCTCGCTGGCGGTCGCCTTCTCCATCCCCGAGACGACGCACGACGGCTCCCCCTTCCCCCAGCGCGACCTGGTGCTGTTCCTGGTCTTCGCCCTGGTGATCGGCACGCTGCTGATCCAGGGCCTGACCCTGCCGGCCCTGGTGCGGCACCTGCCGATGCCGCCCCCGGACCCGGCCACCGAGACGCTGCGCGAGGCCCAGGCCCAGTACGAGGCCTCCCGCGCGGCCGAGGACCGGCTGGACGAACTGCTCCGGGACCCGCGCAACCGCGTCCCCGAGGCGATGGAGACCCGCCTGCGCCGGCTGATGGAACGCCGCCGCAACGGCGTGTGGGAGCGGATGGGCTCGCCCGTCCACGAGGAGACCGGCGAATCGGTCGACTCCGCGTACCGCCGCCTCGCCCGCGAGACCCTCGACGCGGAACGCGTCGCCCTCGTCGCCCAGCGCGACGCGGGACGGATGGACGACGAGCTGCTGCGCAGGCTGGTCCGGCGGCTCGACTTCGAGGAGGCGCTGCTGGAGCACACGGAGGACTGAACAGGGGCCGAACAGAGGTCCGAACGAAGGACCGGGCGAAGGACCTAACGGGAGACTGAACGGGGGCCCGGGCGGGGGAGGTTCGGTGGAGGCCGGGCCGTGGGCCGGGTGAGGGGCCGGGCAGTGGGCCGGGTCTGCGCGCGCGGCTACCGCCCGGCGGCCGTGGGCGCTACCGTCGTCCCGGCCGCGCCGCCTCGCCCGTGCGGGTGACGGCCGCCCACTCCGCGCGCGCCCGTTCCCCTCTCCCGTTTCCCGTTCTCCACCGAGCTCCGAGGGAATCCATGGTCGACACCGTCAGCTCGCTCGCGTCCCGTGTCCACGACCTGCTGGTGGCGAACCTGAGCAGTCCCGCCGTGGCGGCCGTCCCGGGACAGGGCGCCCTCGCCACCCTCGCCCGGGCCCTCATGGGCGCCCCGCAGGGTGTCGACATCACCACGGGCTTCCACGACGTCATCGCGCGGGCCACGGCGCTCGGCCCGGACGCCGCCTGGCTGGTCGCCGCCGGCCACGGCGGCCTCGCCGGCCTGGCGTTCAAGCGCCGCCAGACCGACCAGGCGCTCTTCCACCTCGAAGCCGCCGTGACGGCCGGCTACAACGACTGCGTGTCCCTGCACGCGGAACCCCTGCGGCCGTTCCACGCCGACCCCCGCTTCCGCGCGGCGTACCGGCGGATCCGCATCACCCTGGCCGACCTCGACGAACTCCTGTGGCTGCACCGGGAGGTGCTGATCATGTCCAGGGACGCCACCAGAGCGAGCATCGACAACATCGGCCGCCGTGACACCGGGGTGTCGCTGCTCCCGCAGGCCCCCATGCCGACCCGGGTGCCGAACACCCCGGGCGTCCTGATCGCCCGCCTCGAGCTCGCCGCCGCCCAGACCGTGCTCCAACGGGCCGCCATGAAGTCGGACATGAGCCGCAGCAGCGGCAACATCAGTCTCAGCCTCATCGACGACTCGTGGGACTACGCCGGCGCCCGCCGCGACGCCTGGCGGGCCGACGAGCTGGAGTCGCACCGCCACCGGGCATCCGCCGCACGCGCGTTCGTCGAACGGCCGGGCGTCTCCACCCTGGTGATCCCCTGCCCGCCCCTGGGCACGATCGCCTACCCGGCCTGAGCCCTGCGCCCGGCCTTTGCCGGCTGCCGGCTGCCGTTGTGCAGAACGGTGGGGTGGCGGGGTGGCAGCCACCAGTCGCGTACGACGGGTGGCTGCCACCCGGATCAGTCCGGGGTGACGGCGGAGGGAGTGACGGCGGACGGGGTGCCGGCCGTCACGCGCACCAGTTCCCCGTAGGACATCGGCACCACGGTGTGCGGGTGTCCGGCGGCCGCCCACAGAACCTCGTACCGCTCCAGCGCGGTGTCGACCACCGTGCGCAACGGGGCTGGGTGCCCGGTCGGGGCGACGCCGCCGATGGCCTGGCCGGTGGCCTCGCGGACCTGGGCGGCGGTGGCCCGGGTGATCTCACCCGAGCCCAACTGTGCCGCGAGGTAGGCCGTGTCGACCCGGTGGGCGCCGCTGGTCATCACCAGCAGCGGTTCACCGTCGCACCGGAACACCAGGCTGTTGGCGATGGCCCCGACCTCGCAGCCGAGGGCCGACGCGGCCTCCGCCGCCGTTCGGGCGGAGTCGGGTAGGACGACGATCTCACCGGCGACGCCGGCCGCTGCCAGCGCCTGCGCGACCGCCAGGCTTCGGGTGGGGAGGGAAGAGGACGTCATCGGCCGATCATGCCTCCTCGCTTATGCGTCCCGCTCATGGCGTCCCATGAGAGTTGTTCATGACCTCCCGCATGAGACCGGCTCATGACCGTCGCGCATGAGAGTCGCTCATGACGCCGCCTCCATGAGTCCCGCTCATGACCCTCCTCATGAGTCCGTCTCATGACGTAGCTCCCCCATGAGTCCGGCTCATGACGTCGCCCCATGAGCCCCGCTCATGACCGTCCGCCCGTCGGCAGCCTCACCGGCAGCCGCCCCAGGGGTCCCGGTGGCTCCAGCCCCAACCCCAACCCCAGCCCCGGCCCGTGCCCGACCGGCCGCGCTCAGCACCGCCCGTACGCCCGCCGTGAGGACGGACGTGTCCCGGCCGACGCCCCAGACGACCCGGCCCGCGAGCCGCGCCTCGACGTACGCGACCGCGTCCGGCCCGGAGCCGACCGCGTGCTCGCTGAAGGAGAGGATCTGCGCCCCCACCGCGTCCGCGACCGCGTCCAGCGGCCCGGCGCCGGTCCCCCGCCGGCCGTCGACCTCGGCCCAGTCGTCGCCCACCCGCCAGGCCCATGAGGAAGTCTCATCGAGGTACTCCGCCCGGAACAGCCCGTACAGCTCCTCGCCCGTCACCTCCCGCCCGCTGTCGTCCGTCGCCGCCTGGACGACCCGGGCGAACTCGATCTGCAGCCGCCTCGGCAGCTCCAGTCCTTCCGCGCTCTGCAGCAGGTAGGCGATGCCGCCCTTGCCGGACTGGCTGTTGACCCGGATCACCGCTTCGTAGTCCCGCCCCAGGTCGGCCGGGTCGATCGGCAGGTACGGCACCGCCCAGGGCACCTCCCGCTCCGGGACGCCCAGTTCGGCGGCGGTCGCGCGGTGCCGGGCGAACCCCTTCTTGATGGCGTCCTGGTGGGTGCCGGAGAAGGCGGTGTGCACCAGGTCGCCGGCGTACGGGTGGCGCTCGTGGACGGGCAGCCGGTTGCAGTGTTCGACGGTGCGCCGGATCTCGTCGATGTCGGAGAGGTCGAGCATCGGGTCGACGCCCTGGGCGTGCAGGTTGAGGGCGAGGGTGACCAGGTCGACGTTCCCGGTGCGCTCGCCGTTGCCGAACAGGCAGCCCTCGACCCGCTGTGCGCCGGCCAGGACCGCGAGTTCGGCGCAGGCGACGCCGGTTCCCCGGTCGTTGTGCGGGTGGACGGAGAGGATGACGGACTCCCGGCGTTCCAGGTGCCGGTCCATGTACTCGATCTGGTCGGCGTAGACGTTCGGGGTGGCGATCTCGACGGTGGCCGGCAGGTTGTGGACGACGGGCCGGTCGGGGCTCGCGTCCCACAGCCGGGTCAGGCCGTTGCAGACCTCCAGTGCGTAGTCGGGCTCGGTCAGGTTGAACACCTCGGGGGAGAACTGGAACCGCAGGCCGTCCCGTCCTTCCGCCCGCCGGGCCATCCGCGTGGCGGCCCCGGTGATCAGCGCCCGCAGTTCGGCCCGCTCCTTGCCGAGGACGAGGTCCCGCCACAGCGGCGCGGTCGCGGTGTAGAGGTGGACGACCACCCGCGGCAGGCCCGCGACGGCTTCGAAGGTGCGGTCGATCAGGTCGGCCCGGGCGGCGGTGAAGACGACGACGGTGACGTCCTCGGGGACGGCGCCGGGGGTGGTGGCCAGTTGGCGGACGAAGTCGAAGTCGGTGCGGCTGGCGGAGGGGTAGCCGACTTCGACCTCCTTGAAGCCCATGGCCAGGAAGAGGTCGAACATCCGTTGCTTGCGTGCCGGGTCCATGGGTTCGGCGAGTGCCTGGTTGCCGTCCCGCAGGTCGACGGGCACCCACAGCGGCGCCCGTTCGGTGCGCCGGCCGGGCCAGCGCCGCATCAGGGCGGGGACGTGGACCCGTTCGTGGGCGGGGCGGTAGCGGTGGGACGGCATGGTGCCGCCGCGCTGCGGGTTCCAGACGGGGGCGCCGGCCGGGACGGGTCCGGCGGGGGCGTGCAGGGTCGGGAAGATCATGCGAGTTCCTCATGACGCGTACCGGTGACCGGCAGGACGGCGCCCCGCAGCGGGGTGCCGGTCCGGTCATGCCCCGCTGCGGCCACCAAGAAGAAGGCCTCCCACGGGGAGGATCCACGGCTGCATGCCGGGTAGGGTAACCATGACAGAAGTCCTCAGACAACCTGACAGGTGAATTCGATGATCCCGCTCCGCCCCTCCCCCCTCGCCGAACAGGCCGCCTCGCGGATCGAGGAGCAGATCCGGGCCGGCCTGTGGCCGGTGGGCGGGAAGCTGCCGGGCGAGGTCGCACTGGCCAAGGAGCTGGGGGTCGGCCGCTCGACCGTGCGGGAGGCGCTGCGCACGCTCGCGGCGGCCGGGATGGTGCAGAGCCGCCAGGGCGCCGGGGTGTTCGTCACCGCCGACCGCCCCGCCGGGGACTGGGCCGCCCGCCTGCGCCGGGCCGAGCTGGCACACGTCTACGAAGTGCGCACGATGGTCGAGGTGCAGGCCGCCCGGCTCGCGGCCGAGCGCCGGACGGAGGCCGACCTCGCCGCCCTCGACGCCGCCCTCGCGGCCCGTCGGGCGGCGGGCGGAGCCGATGACGCCGCCTTCGTGGACGCCGACATCGCCCTGCACACGGCCGTCGTGGCGGCTGCCCACAACCCCGTCCTGGACGACCTCTTCGCCCAGTTCGCCCCGGTCCTCCGGGAGCAGCTGGTCGGGCTGGTCGGCTTGTTCGACATCCGCGCGGAGGACCCGAACCAGGGCTACGACTCGCACGCCGCCCTCGTCCGGACGGTCCACGAGGGCGACCCGGAGGCCGCCGGGCTGGTCCTCGCCGCCGAACTGGAGGCCACCCGCTCCCGCCTCCTGGCCGGCTGAGCCCGCGACCGCGCCCCCCGGGGGGCCGCGTGAACGCGAACCGGCCCCCGGTCCGTTGGGCCTGGTGGAGCGACCACCCTCCCAGGGCGGTCGGGCACCACCGACGAAGGCCGCCGCCCCGCGACGACCGCCGGAGGCGGTGGGCCGGACTTCCGACAGGACCGGACTTCCGGCAGGACCGGGCTCCGGCGCGGCCGGAGTCAGGTGCGGCCGGGCTCCGGTGCGGCCCGAGCCCGGCGCGGCGGGCTTCCGGTAGGGCGGTCACACAGTTTTCACACCGCGGCCATCCACCGGCAGCACGGCCCGTTGACACTGTGTCAAGCAAGTCCGGAAAAGCCTGCTCCGCATACGTACAGTCAACGACTGAATGACATTGTGTCCGATACGTGTGCAAGCACCGCCCAGGCAGCGAACGGGCTTTCACTCCAATCACACGGTATGACTAGTATCGCTTCGTCAGAAGCCCGTGCCCCGACGGCCCGCCCCTCACCGGCCGGCCGCCAGCCCCAAGGAGACTGCTCTGCGCGCGCGTGCGAATCGGCGGCCCCCGACGCCGAAGGGCCCCCGCAGGCGTCCACGCCTGTCCCTGCGGACGGCGCTGCTCGTCCTGGCCGTCGTCCCCAGCCTTGCCCTCGTCCTCCTCTGGGCGGTCACCAGTGGCGAGACCGTCTTCGACTTCCAGCGGCAGGCCGCCCAGGGCCTGCTGGCCCAGAAGGCCGGACAGCCCTCGAACATCGTCTACTACAACCTCCAGGAGGAGCGCCGGCTCAGCGCCGAAGCGCTCGCCCGGCCCGGCAGCGGCACCGACCAGCTGCGCCGTCAGCGGCAGCTGACGGACGACGCGGTGCGCCAGTTCCAGGTCCTGTCCGGCGAGACCGCCGACAGCGCCCCGGACGAGGTGCGCACCGCCGTCTCCGAGGCCCGCCAGGCCATGGGAAAGCTGGCCGAACAGCGCGCCGCCGTGGACCGCGGCTCGGTCGACCAGCAGACCGTCTACGCCTACTACACTGACCTGATCGCGGTGGACCTTCGGCTGTTCACCGCGCTCAGCCACGTGGACACCGGCGAGGTCACCTGGATCTCCAAGACCCTGGTCAACGCGTTCTGGGCGAAGGAGATGCTGGCCCGCGAGGACGCGATCCTCGCCCGCGGCTGGCCCACCGGCCGCCTCAGCGCCGCCGACTACCAGGCGGTCCAGCAGGCCGTCGGCGCGCAGGACCACCTGCTCACCGTCCAGGTCGTCCCGTACATCCCGGACGGCGAGGTCGGCGCCTGGCGCGACCTGATGAACAGCCCGGCCTGGCAGGCCAAGGCCGCCGTCGAGCAGCAGCTGACCAGGCCCACCGCCCCCGAGGCCAACGGCACCGTCAAACTGCCGGCCGCCCAGGACCAGTGGCGCCAGGCCCTCGACCAGGTCAACCCGGCGCTGGTCAAGGCGATCGAGACCCGCACCAGCGGCATCGTCGAGGTCGGCAAGGGCACCATCATGGGCCTGCTGACCCGGGTCGTGCTGACCACCGTCATCGGCCTGATCACCGTCATCGCGGTGGCCGTCGCCTCCTGGCGGCTCAGCCGCTCGCTGCGCCGCCGCATCAAGGAGCTGCACACCCAGGCCGAGGAGATGCGCCGCACCCTGCCCGAGGTGGTCGAGCGCCTCGGCCGCGGCGAGCAGGTGGACGTCGAGGCCGAGACCCGCACCATCACCGACGGCCCGAACAGCAACGGCACCGACGAGCTGGCCCGGCTCGGCCAGGCGCTCAACCTGGCCCGCTCCTCCGCCCTGGAGGCGGCCGTCGGGCAGGCCGAGCAGCACCGCGGCTTCGAACGCCTGCTGCAGCGCATCGCGCGCCGCACCCAGCTGCTGATCGGCCGCCAGCTGCGCAAGCTGGACGAGCTGGAGCGCAAGCACGAGGACCCGGAGGTCCTGGAGGGCCTGTTCGACCTCGACCACCTCACCGCGCGCCTGCGCCGCTACGAGGAGAACCTGGTCATCATGGCCGGCGGCCAGCCGCAGCGGCGCTGGCGCAAGCCCGTCCCGCTGCTGGACGTGCTGCGCGCCGCGCAGGGCGAGGTGCAGGACTACCGCCGCATCATGCTCGACGTCGAGGGCCACCCGTGGCTGTCCGAGCGGGCCGTCGGCCCGGTCGCGCACGTGCTCGCCGAGCTGATGGAGAACGCCACCACCTTCTCCAAGCCGCCCACGCCGGTCGAGGTCCGGGCCGCCATGGTCGGCCGCGGGCTCGCGATCGAGATCGAGGACCGCGGCCTCGGCATGGACCCGGCGCAGTACGACGCGGCCAACGAGCTGATGAGCCGTCCGCCGCGCACCGACGTGCTGGCCCGGGCCGACGACATCCGCCTCGGCTTCTACGTGATCGCCCGGCTGGCCTCGCTGCACGGACTGAAGATCGACTTCCGCCCGTCGGCCTTCGGTGGCACCCGGGTGGTCGTGCTCGTCCCGGACGAGCTGGTCATCGACGGCGACGCCGGGCTGCCGGACGGCGCCGCCGACGCGCCCGCCGAACCGATCCCGCTGGTACGGCGCTCGCGCCGGGCCGTGCGCTCGGCCGCCGAGGACGCGCTCGCCCAGCTGCCGCCCGGGCCGCCGGTCGCACCGGTGGAGTCCTTCGGGCAGGGGCACGTCGGGTACGTGCCGCAGGCGGCGCCGGTGCCGCTGCCGGAGCCCCTCCCGCTGCCGGAGGCGCTGCCCGTGCAGCAGGCCCTGCCGGTGCAGGAGCCGCCGTACCGGCCGGACCCGGTCCCGGAGGCCTTCCCGCCGCCGGCGCAGTCGCTGCCTCAGCCGCTACCGCTGCCGCTCCCGGAACGGTCGTTCCCGTCGGCGGAACAGCCGTTCCCGGAACCGCCCCTGCCGTTGCCGGAACGCGCGTTCTCCGATCAGCCGCTGCCGACGCGGGAGCAGCCGTTCGCGCAGCAGCCCGCACCGGAAGGGCCGCTGCCCGTACAGCCGCTGCCGCCCGTGCAGCCGCTCCTCCCGGCCCCCGCCCAGGACGGTTTCACGTCCGCCCAGGAGTCCTTCCCGTCCGCCCAGAACGGCTTCACGCTCGCCCAGGACACCTTCCCGCCCACGCAGGACGCCTTCCCGCCCGCGCATCCGCACCCGGGCCCGGGCACCCCCCGGCCCGAGCAGCCGATCGAGCACAGCTCCCCCGCCGACCCGGCCCCCGCGCAGGACACCCCGGCCTACCCGGACATCGCCTACGCCCGGATCACCGAGGCCGAGGCCCCGTACGCCGACGAGCAGTACCGCCCGGCCGACCACTACCGGCTGGCCGAGCGGCGCCAGACCCGGGAGTACCCCACCTCGGTGCCGTACAGCCCCGCCGAGACCGGGCAGCCCCCGCTGCCGCAGCGGGTGCGGCAGGCCAGCCTGGCCGCCGAGCTGCGGGTCCCGCCGCCGACCCGCCCGCAGTGGGTCGAGCGTCCCGCCGAGGAGGCCGCCGCGCCGGCCGCGGACCCGTTCCAGCAGCCCGCCCCCCGCCCGGTGCGGCGGTCCGGCGCGGCCATCGGCGCCTTCCAGCGCCAGTCCCGCGCCGCCCGGGCGCAGGACAGCGGCGAGTACCGGCTGCCCGGGGCCCCCACCCCGCCGGTTACCCTCCCCGCGCCCGCCGGTCCCCCGGCCCCCGCGCCCGACCCCTCCCCCTGGGCCCTGCCGGCCGCGGACTCCCGAACCACACGAACGGATGACCAGTCATGAACCGCACGATCGCCACCCACCAGGACCTGGACTGGCTGCTGGACGGACTCGTCGACTCGGTGCCCGGAACCAGGAACGCCGTCCTGCTCTCCGACGACGGGCTCGTGGTCAGCCACTCCCGCACCATCGAGCGGGCCGACGCCGAGCGCCTGGCCGCGGTCGCCACCGGGCAGCAGAGCCTGGCCCGCGGTGTCGGGCAGCTCTTCGACGGGGGCCCGGTGCACCAGGTGATCGTCGAGCTCGCCGAGTGCTGGCTGTTCATCATCGCCGCCGCCCAGGGCACCCACCTGGCCGTGGTCGCCTCCCAGGAGGTGGACGCCGAGGTGATGTCCGTCGCGATGCACACCCTGGTGCAGCAGGTCGGCCAGAAGCTCACCACCCCGGCCCGCAGCGAGAACGCGGCGGGCGCCCCCGCCTCGTTCGACGTGTTCGCCGCCCGGAACCGGGGCTGACGCAGGTGGGCCCGTACGGGAACGACGCCTGGGGGGACCCTCGCGACGACGGCCGGGGCGACGGCCCGCGGGCGGGCGCGGTGCCGCACTGGAGCGAGTTGGAGGAGGACGCGGAGGAGGAGACGGGCAGCATGGTCCGCCCGTACACCATCACCCGCGGCCGGACCGCCCCCGAGCGGGACGACCTCACCCTGATCACCGTGCTCACCACCGTCGAGGAGGAGGCCGCGGCCGCCCTGGCGCGGGGCAGCCGCGCCGGTGCCCGCGGCCTCCAGCCCGAGCACCGCATGATCCTCGACCGCTGCCGCCGCCCGGCGGCCGTCGCCGAGGTGTCGGCCGGCCTGGACCTCCCGGTCTCGGTCACCAAGATCCTGCTGGGCGACCTGGTCGCCCAGGGCCTGCTGAAGGCCCGGGCGCCGCTGTCGGTGGCCCGGGCCGCCGGGGGCGTTGACCTCGGCCTGCTCACGGCCGTTCGCGAAGGACTCCGGAGACTCTGAACATGGCAACACCCCACTCCGCCACCGGCTCCCCCACCGCCGCCCCGGCCGCCGTCAAGATCCTCATCGCGGGCGGCTTCGGCGTCGGCAAGACCACCCTGGTCGGCTCCGTCAGCGAGGTCACCCCGCTGCGCACCGAGGAGTACCTGACCCGGGCCAGCGTCGGCGTCGACGACCTGTCCGGCGTCGACCAGAAGGACACCACCACCGTCGCCCTGGACTTCGGCCGGATCACCGTCAGCCCGGAGCTGGTCGTCTACCTGTTCGGCACGCCCGGGCAGGAACGCTTCTGGTTCATGTGGAACGACCTGGTCAACGGCGCGCTCGGCGGGATCGTCATCGCCGACACCCGCCGGCTGGAGACCAGCTTCGCCTCGATCGACTTCTTCGAGAGCCGGGGCATCCCGTTCGTGGTCGCGATCAACTGCTTCCACAACACCAACACCCGTACTCCCGACGAGATCCGGGCCGCGCTCGACCTCGACCCACAGGTCCCGATGCTGCTCGGCGACGTCCGCGAGCGCGCGTTCGGGCGGGACCTGCTGCTCGCCCTGGTCGACCACCTGATGGACCTCGCCGCCGCCACGCCCGTCGGCTGACACCACCCCTCCCCGGCCGGGACGGCCCCGACCCGGCCGCACTCCGACAGGGCCCCGCCCCGACCCGGCCCACACCGATACGGCCCCACACCCGATACGGCCCGGCCCCGACCCGGCCTCACCCGTCCCCGGCCGAACCGCACTTCCCTGGGAGCACCACCATGACCACACCCCTGCGCGTCCTCGTCCACGGCGGCGGCATCGGCGGCCTCACCCTCGCCACCGCCCTCGCCACCCGCAGCCACCGGGTCGACGTCGCCGAGCTGCGCGAGCAGCCGGAGGCGCTCGGCGTCGGCATCATCCAGCCCTCCAACGCCCTGCACGTGATGCGCGAGATCGGCGTCCTGGACGCCTGCCTGGCCGCCGGCTTCGAGTGGGAGGTGCTGACCATCTGCGACCCGGCCGGCGCCACCCTCGCCAAGATCCCGCAGCCGCGGATGGGCGACGCCCCCTCCAACAACGGCATACCGCGCCCCGCCCTGGCCCGTGTCCTCGCGGACGCGGCCGCCGGGGCCGGTGCCACGGTCCGCTTCGGCACCAGCATCGCCTCCGTCGCGGACGACGGCGAGGGCGTGGACGTCACCCTCACCGACGGGCACACCGGCCGCTACGACCTGGTCGTCGGCTTCGACGGCATCGGCTCGCCGCTGCGCCGGCACCTGTACGGCGAGGCGTACGCCCCCGAGTACACCGGCTTCGCCAACTGGCGCGTCACCCTGCCGCGTTCGCCCGAGGTCCAGGGCGTGGTGATGTCCGCGGGCAACCTCGCGGCGAAGGCGCTGCTCACCCCGATCACCGCGGACCTGATGTACCTGGGCTCGGTGTTCGCCGAGGCCGAGGACTTCCGCCCGGACCCGGAGCGCGCCCACGAGCAGCTCCGCGAGCGGCTGGCCGGCTTCGGCGGCCCGATCGCCGAGGCCCTGGCGCAGGTCACCGACCCGGCCGCCGTGGTCTACTCGCGGATCTCCCAGGTCACCGTCGAGGAGCCCTGGCACGTCGGCCGGATCGTCCTGGCGGGCGACGCCGCCCACGCCTCCACCCCGCACCTCGCCCAGGGCGCCGCGATGGCCGTCGAGGACGCCCTCGTACTCGCGCAGAGCCTGGACGCCGCCGACAGCGTCCCGGCCGCCCTCGCCGCCTGGGAGGAGCGCCGCCGCCCGCGCGCCATGTGGGTCCAGGGCCTGTCCCGCGCGGTCCTCAAGCAGGAGACCGGCACCCCGACCACCCCGGAGGAGGACGAGCTCCTCAAGGTCGGCATCCCGGGCGCGGCGCACGTCCTCGTCCGGCCGTACTGACGGCGACGGCACCCGGGCGAACAGCCAGTCGGCCGGCCGACCCGGCAGTCCGCCAGGATGCCGGCAGTCCGTCAGGAAGCCAGGCAGTCCGTCAGCCAGGCGGCAGGCTCAGCGGTGCACTTCGGCGCGCCGCTGGGTCTGCCAGCCGCTGATCCGGCTGACGGTGTAGAGGACCAGCACCCCGGCGAGCACGTCGAACGCCGTGGAGACGGTGGCCAGGTATACGGCGCGCCGCAGATCGTCCTCGGTGAGCGAGTCCTTCATGACCAGGTAGGTGTAGGACCGGCCCACCATGCCCCCGACCACCCACGCCCCCCACCAGACGGCGAGCAGCGGACCGGGCGCCGACCGCCCGGGCGCACTGGCCTTCCAGATGTCCGTCACGATCCGGTACGGGATCCACAGGTTCGCCACCGGGGTGATCCACGCGCCGACCGTCCACCCCCGCGCCCGGCGCTGGCTGCCCGGGCCGCCCAGCGACTCGGCGTTGATCCGCGCCCGCCACAGCCAGGTCAGGAACGCCAGGCCGCCCACGACGAACACGGCCAGGCCCTTCCACGTCGTGAAGAAGCCGGAGAAGTCGTCGGCCGCCTGGATCTCCTCCTCCGTGGCCGTCCCCGCGAGGAAGTGCTCGACCGCGAGGTAGACGCGCCAGTCCGACACGGTGAGCAGCACGTCGTACACCAGCGTCAGCACGATCAGGACCGACGCGGCGACGCCCAGCCCCGACAGGGCCCTGAACTGCTGCCCGCCGGCCCGGTCCGCGCCGGCGGACGTGCGGTCCTGCTGCGAATGGTCCATGTCTCCCCCTGGTTTCGTGTTCACCGGAATCCGGCTGCCTGCAGTGCCCGGTAGCCGAGCCAGCCCGCCAGGGCCAGCCCGACCGCCAGTCCGTAGCCCGTCATGAAGGCGGCCTGCAACGCGAACCGCGACCGCCAGACCATCGCCCGCCGGCGCCGCCCCACGGAGGTCAGCGCGTTGCGCACGGCCCGGGCCACCTCGGCCGTGGGCGTCTCCACCGCCCCGATGGCCGCGTTCGTGCTCCAGCCGCGCCACCCCTTGCGCCTGAGTCCCACCGGGAACGCCCGGGGTGTCCAGTCGTCCTCGAAGACGACCACGGTGGAGATCCAGTGCCCGGTGCCGCCCGGCCCCTCCGACGGCACCGGAGCGGGCAGGTGCTCGTTCAGCCGGGCCAGCAGGTCGGACGGGCCGCCGCCCGGGACGAGCAGGATCAGCTTTCCGGCGGGCTGGGTGGACCGCGCCCGCTCCACCTCCCACCACAGCCCGTCCCCCTGCCCGAGCCGCAGGACGACGGCCTGGGACAGCTCCATCAACCGCAGCACGGTGGGCTGCCAGTCGTCGAGCGGCAGGTAGAACCGCGCCGCGCCCAGGTGCGGCAGCCGTTCCCCCGGCCGTCCCACCGCGATCACCGGGCCGATGGCGCCCAGCGCGGCCGCGAGCTGCTCCTCCCGCGTGTGGAGGTTGATGTCCGCCCCGTCGTCCACCTCGGCGGCGCTCTCGTCGTCACCGAAGCTGCGCAGGTAGAGCACCGGCCGCCGGCCGTCCAGCAGCAGTTCCCGGGCGGCCGGCCGGGCGGCGTACGGGCGGGTGCGGCGCACGATCAACAGGCCTGCCAGCAGGGCCCCCAGACCGACCAGGAGCAGCAGCGACTGCATCTCCAGCGACATCTTGTGGCCGTCCCGCTCCGACGCGTCGACGGCGTAGAACCCGCCGCCGAGCAGCACCAGCCCGAAGCTGTTGACCACCCGGAGCGCCCGCTGCCACGGCCGCCTGGGCGGGACGTACCGGCTGACGACGCGGACCAGTTCGGCGGCCCCCGAGCGACGGCGGCGGCGCAGCCACAGGGCCGGCCCGAGCAGCGCCAGCGCGACCATCCCGGACACCAGCGCCGCCGTCCCGGCCACCCCGGCGTCCCGCCCCGTGCCCGTGCCCGCGCTGATCAGCAGGTGCAGCGCGAGGTACCCGGACGCGACCGCCAGCGCCGTGACCAGCCGCGCGAACCTCCGCAGACGCGAAGACACTTCGACTCACCCCCAGCTCTCCCCCGACAGCGTGAGTGGAATGCCTGGTGCCTTTACCGCATTTGACTGATCGTCATGCACACCGAGACGGTCTTGTGTCCGCGCGGGGCCCGGTGCAGTCTGGCGGCCGTCCCGATCGGCCGACGTCCTGGGGGTACCGTGCCGTCCCTGTTCCGCATGCTCGACCTGCACGAGGCCGTGGAACGCGAACGGCAGCGCCCCGACGGGCGGTTGTTCGTCTCCGACTACAACGGCGGACACCCCTACGTCGCCGACTACCTCGGCCCGCTCGCCCACACCCCGCCCTACCTGCTCGGCGACGTCACCCGGTACTCGGCGATCGACGAGGACCGCGCGCTGCGGGCCGGGATCGCGGCCCTGCACAGCACCTACGACCAGGAGGAGTACGGGCCGGACCGGGTGATCCCGGCGGGCGGCTCCAGCAGCCTGCTCGGCACCTTCTGTACCTGGCTGCACCTGAGCGGCGTGCGGCGCGTCCACTACCTGCCGCCGGTCTACTACAAGTTCGCCTACTTCTTCCGACGGTTCGGCATCGAGCCGGTCCGGGTGAGCGAACTCCACGCCCACCAGCGCGGCTTCGCGCCGGACCTGCCCGACGAGCGGACGGTCCTGCTGCTCACCGACCCGCTCTGGTACGCCGGGCAGCCCGTCCCCGCCGACGTCCTCAAGCGGATCGGCGAGTGGCAGCGGGCCACCGGGTCACTGGTGTTCGTCGACGGGACGTTCCAGTACCTGCGCTGGGACGGCGGCCGGCGCGAGGACAGCGCCGGCCTGCCCGCCGACCTCACCCTGCGCATGGTGTGCCCGACGAAGTACCTGTCCATCCACGGCTACCGCTGCGCCCACCTGCTGGTGCCCGAACGACTGCGCGAACCGCTCGCCGACCTGCACCTCAACCTGCACGGGGACGTCACCGTCGCCGACCGGCTGTTCGCCCACCGGGCCGCCGGCCTGATGCTCGACGGCGAGGGCAACCGGCGGCTGCTCGACCACATCCGGGCCAACCACCGGCGGCTCCTGCACAGCGGGGCGCTCCGGGCCTCGGCACCGGTGGAGACCGGCTACTTCCTGTTCGCCCGCACGGCCGCGCCCGCCGAGCGGCTGCTCGCGCTGGACCAGCGGCACTTCGAACTCGGCGGGCACGAGGGGTTCGTCCGGATCAACCTGCTGAACGAAGCGGCGCTCGAAGGGCTGACGGCCCTCGCCCGCTGATCTCGCTGCGCCGGTCCCAGACCGCCGCCGAGATCCGGGCCAGGAGGGCGGCGGCGGGGTCGGTGCGGTCCGTGCCGTCGGCCAGCGGGCCGGTGTAGCAGACGGCGAGGAGGTAGGGCGGGCAGTCGGCGGGCCGGACCAGTCCCACGCTGAGGCGCACCCCGGGGAACCAGCCGTTCTTGAAGGCGATCCGGGTGTACGGGGGGAGGCCGGCCGCGAGGTCCACCCGGAACTCGTTGCGCTCCAGCAGGTCCAGCAGCTCCGGCTGGTCGGCGAGCGAGCGCAGCAGCCGGACCAGGTCGCGGGCGGTGACCCGGTTGTGGACGCCGGCGGCGCGCGCCGCGTAGTCCTCGATCCCGCGCGGGCTGGAACTGCGGGTGGCACCCGCGCGCCGCCAGACGTCCGCGACCGCCCGGGGCGTGGTGCGGGCCAGGCAGAGGTTGGTGGCGAGGTTGGAGGAGTGGGTGATCATCCGCTCGGCGAGCAGCCGCAGGGGCACGTGGGTGCCCAGGAGCTCCCACGGCAGCGGGTCGCTGTCCCAGTCCGGATCGTTGCCGAAGTCCCCGCCCACCACGGACTCGAAGCGGTTCACCACCGGGACCTCCGCGTCGAGGTTCACCCCGCTCCGGGTCAGCGCGGCGAGCACAGCGACCTTCATCGTGCTCGCGGCGTCATGCAGTTCGTCCGGGTTGCGCACGAACACCGGCTCCGCCTCGCCCGCCCAGGGGGCCACCACCACAGAGAGCATGGAGGAAGAGTAGGGGAGATCGGGCCGGACCTCGGCGACGGCAAGCCCACCGGCTCCCCGAGCCCCGGAGCGGAGTGGGAAGTGGGGCGGGGCGACATCCCCCAACAACCCGCGCCGGGCCCCGCGGCGGGGGGGCAGGGCGACCCGCAAATTAACCAATCC
>NZ_JBHTRF010000008.1:169747-188482 GCF_042796115.1 Kitasatospora sp. NPDC056446
TTTTTTATCTCACACGGTTGTGGGGTCTGGGGGGCCGCCCCGCGGCCCCGCCACCCCCCCCGCCCCCCCGCGCCCGGGGGGGGTGGGGTTGGGCGCCGGGCCCCACTCCCCACTCCTCCCGTCGCGGCGCCCGGCGGCGGGAGGCCTGTCCGACCGTCATATGACCGATGCCGAAGCCTCGGACCGTCGGACACAGTGCCCCGGGGGCACCGCCCACCGACGACGACCAGAACCCGAGGGATCCGCCATGACCGCATCCGCCCACCACGCGATCGGGAACCTGATCGCCCGCTACGCCGAACTCCTGGACGACGGCGACTTCGCCGGACTCGGCCTCCTCCTCGCCGATGCCACCTTCATCGGCAGCGGCGAGCCGGTGCACGGGAGCGCCGCCATCGAGCGGCTGTTCCGCGACACCCTGATCGTGTACGCCGACGGCACCCCGCGCACCCAGCACGTGGTCACCAACACCGTCGTGGAGTTCGACGACGACATCGATGTCGACGGCGGCGACGGCGACGGCGACGACCGGCCCGGCACCGCGGCGGCCCGCTCGTACGTCACCGTCCTCCAGGCCCTGCCCGGCCTGCCGCTCCGGCCCATCGCCGCCGGCCGCTACCACGACCGGTTCCGACGCCTCGACGGCCGGTGGCGCTTCACCGAGCGACGGGTCCGCATCACCCTGCTCGGCGACGTGAGCCACCACCTCCGCGCCGGAAACGGGGATCCGCGGGGCGGGCGGTAGCGTCAGGTGGCGATGGTGGCCACCGGCTCCACCCCGTAGCTGCGCGCGTAGCCGTTCTCGACACCCACCAGCAGGTCCACCACCTCGAAGTAGCGGTCCCAGAAGGGGGTTTCGCGCAGCGCGTCGATCAGCAGCCGGTACGCGTCGTGGTCGTCCGCCTCCCAGACCCAGACGTCGGTGACCCGCGCCGAGTAGAACTCCGTGTCGTAGAAGCGGGACCGGACGCCGCGCGTGCGGGCCTCGACCACCGGGACGACCTGGGTGGCGAAGGCCCGGACGCGTTCGGCCACGGTCATCGCCAGCCACTCGGGCGTGGTCTTGACCAGCATGAACGCGGTGACCGGGGCCTCGGTGCGGTCAGTGGGCATCGACTGCCTCCGGTGCGGTGAGAACGGCGGGCTTGAGGGTCTGCGCGCACCACTGCGCGAATCCGGTGGCGGGCACCGCCCGCGGCGAGCGGTCGACGCCCCCGTCCAGGCCCCGGTCCTTCGCGCGCTTCATGTCGACGACGCCCTCGACGAACGCCCCGTCGAGGCCGTAGCCGAGCAGCTCGGACCGCAGCTCGTCGAGCGATCGGCGCCGGTAGCGCACCGGACGGCCCAGTTCCTCGGCCATGATGCGGGCCCGGTCGTCGGGCGACAGGTCCTGCGGGCCGAGCACCGGCACGCTGCCGACGCCGCTCCAGGAGCGGTCCAGCAGCAGCCCGGCCGCCGTCGCGGCGACATCGGCGACGGCCACCAGGGGGACCGGGCGGCCGGCGTCGGCGGTGTCGGTGAAGACGCCGTGCTCGCGGATCGAGCCGGCCTCCTCCAGCAGGTTCTCGTAGAAGGACGGACAGGCCAGGGCGCGGTAGGCGGCGCCGGAGCCGGCGATCAGGTCGTCCATGGCCAGGGAGGCGGTGACCAGCCCGGCCCGGTGGGCCTGCGGGGTGCCCCGGCCGAGCGCCGAGACGCCGACGACGTGGCCGACGCCGTGCGCGGCGAACGCCCGCGCGGCCGGGCGGGTGAAGCCGCTGTACACCTCGTCGGGAGCGGCCGAGGCGTCCGGCGGGACCAGCCAGAACACGGCGTCGGCCCCGGCGAAGGCACGCTCGACGGTCGCGGCGTCGCCGTGCGAGCCGGCGACCACCTCGACCCGTTCGCGCACGGCCTCGGGGAGCCGGGCCGGATCCCGGACCACGACGCGCAGTTCCTCTCCGCGCGCGGGCGCGGCCCTGAGCAGCAGTGGCAGCAGCCTGCGGCCGATGTTCCCGGTGGGGGCGGTGATGACGATCATGAAAACCTCTCGGTCTCGGTCTCTCGGTCTCGATCGCGGTCTCGGTCTTTTGGTCGCGGTCTCGATCTCGGTCGGATCGGTCCGACCCCCTCATCGTGCGGAGCCCAATCGCATTGCCACAATGGGAACTTCAGCAACCGATCATTGCCCGGAACGGAATGATGCCCGTGAGCAGCCAAATCCCGAACCTGGACGCCAACCTCGCCGTCGCCCTCGACGCCCTGCTGACCGAACAGAGCGTCACCCGTGCCGCCGCGCGGCTGCACACCTCCCCCGCGGCGATGAGCCGCACCCTGGCCCGGCTGCGCCGGGTGCTCCAGGACCCGCTGCTGGTACGGGCCGGACAGGCGATGGTGCCCACACCCCGCGCCGAGGAACTGCGGGACGAGGCCGCAGCGGTGGTGAGCCGGCTGGAGGCGCTGCTCACCCCGAGCGGCGCCGCCGACCCCGCCGCCCTGCGGCGCACCTTCACCGTCCAGGCCTCGGACCTGGTCGGCGCGGCGCTGGCACCGGGCCTGCTCGACCTGGCCCGGCGCCAGGCACCGGGCGTCTCGCTACGGGTACTGGCCGAGGAGTGGGAGGCGGGCCCCGCGCTGCGCGAGGGCCGGATCGACCTGGAGATCGGGGCCATCGACCACGTCGACCCGGAGACCAGGGTCGAGGAACTGGTGACGCTGCGGATGGCGGCCGGGGTCAGGGCCGGGCACCCGCTCGCCGAGGGAACCCTGACGGCCGCCGCGCTCGCCGCGGCCGAGCACGTGGCGGTCAGCCGACGGGGGCGCTTCACCGGTCCGCTGGACACGGCCCTGGCCGGGCAAGGGCTCAGCCGGCACGTCAGCGCCGTCCTGCCCGGGCACCTGGCGGCGATGGCGCTGGCCGCGGTCGGCGACGTGGTCTGCCTGGTGCCGACCGCGCTGCCGGGCGAGCCCCCGTCACCACTCGGCGACGCGGCGCGCGCACTGGGACTGCGCCTGCTGGACATCCCGCTGCCGCTGCCACCGCTGACGATCGGCATGGCCTGGCACCCGCGCCACACCGCCGACGGCGCCCACCAGTGGCTGCGCGACGCCGTACGCCGGATCCTGCGCCCGGCCCGGGCGCAGGCGCGCACCTGAGCCGCTCCCGGTATGAGTCGGGCTCATCAGGACCGGGCGGTATGAGCCGGGCTCATGAGTCCGACTCATCTGCATCGGGCGGCAACGACATGAGTCGGGCTCATGGCGCCGGCCAGCATGAGTCGGGCTCATCGGAACCGGGCGGCGATGACATGAGCCCCGCTCATCGCCCCGGGGCGACATGAGCCCAGCTCATCCGAGACTGCCCGCACCCGCCAGCCGGGAGATCTCGGCGGCGACGGCCTCCGGGTCCGGTGCGACGGTGACGCGGGCGACGCCGTCCAGGCCGGCATGGGAGCCCACCCGCACCGAGTGGCGCGCGTTGCGCAGCAGGTCGAGGTCGTTGATGTCGTTGCCGAAGGCGTTGTACTCGTCGATCCCGAGCGAGGCCAGGGCCTCCCACTTCGTCGTGGTTCCGGGGGCGAAGTCGATGATCGCCTCGTCGAGGTGGTGGTTGACGGTCATCCCGAGCGCGCGGCCGGCCTCGGCGAGGGCCGGCATGTCGGTCGCCTCGACGACCAGGAACTTCACGACGGCGGGGAGGTCCGCGAGGTCCACCCGGGCTGCGAGGTTCCCCTGGTCGACGCGGCCGAGGATGGGGTGGTCGGCCGGGCCGGTGTAGGCGTAGTCCCAGGGGCCGTCGGCCAGGTAGCCCGCCCGGTGCCGCCGGACCTCCGCCAGCAGCCCGTCGAGTTCGCGCGTGCCGAACGCGGCCCGAGCCCGGACCCGGCCGTCGACGGAGACCAGGCTGCCGTTCCCGCCGATCAGGGTCGCGGCGGGGAAGGCCCCGTCGAGGACGGGCAGGAGGTCCCGGACCGGCCGCGCGGAGGCGAACACCAGGTGGTGACCGGCGCGTTCGCAGGCCTCGACGGCGGCGAGGATCCGGCCGTCGACGGACCGGCCGTCGAAGCAGAGCGTGCCGTCGATGTCGAAGACCGTGGTACGGGCGCTGGAGGTGATCATCAGACGATGATATCCAGCCTGCGCCGTACACGACGGGCCCCATGAGCCGGGCTCATACGCCCCGATGCGCCATGAGCCGCCCGCAGGGACGCGACGTCCCCCGCCCCGGACATACGGGGGCTCAGTCCCGCTCGGGGGCTCGGTCCCGGGGTGCCTCGGCGTTCGCCGGGCCGGCGGCGGCGGGCCGTTTCAGCAGGACCACCAGCGCCGGGACGGTGACCGCCAGCGCCGGGATGCCCGCCCACCAGCCGACCGCGTAGGCCGAGTTCAGCGCCACTACGGCGGCGTCCCAGGCCAGGACGCCCACGATCCCGTACACGCGCGTGCTGTTCCGCACCCCTGCCACACTCCCCGTTCCGGCCGGAACCCCGAGCCTACCGACGGCCCGACGAAAAGGCCCCGCCGTCGCGTGAAACGACGGCGGGGCCCGGGTGGTGAGCGGTGCGGTGGGGCTGGGGTCAGGTGCTGCTCGGGCGCGGCACCGGGAGCGTCGCCGAGCCGCCGGTCAGCGGCCACTCCTTGTGGAACGGCGGCAGCGGCAGCTTGCCCTCGATGACCGGGGTGCCGAAGACCTTCAGGTGGGCGAGCAGCGAGCCGTTCAGGTCGATGCCGCCGACCAGCGACCAACTGCCCTGTGCCTGCGGCGGGTTGCCGGAGGAGTCGACGGCCAGTGAGCCCTCGGCCTGGGCCTTCAGGTACGGGGCGACGGTGGTCTCCACACCGACGGTGTCGTACAGGCCGAGGCTGATCTCGGCGCCGAGCGCGGCCCGCACGCCCGCCTTGCCGTTGAGGCGCACGCGGACCGGGGTGATCTTGGTCTCGGCGTTGGTGACCGGGGTCCAGCCCTTGCCGCCGGTGTAGTCGGCGCGCACGGCCCAGGTGCCGGTGGCGTCCTGTTCCGCCTCCAGGTGGACCTGGCCGTCGGCGCTGATCTCCAGGTAGCACGTCAGGCCGAGGTTGACGACCACCGGCAGGCCGGCGACGGTCAGCACCGGACTGGCCTGCAGCTTGGCGAAGGGCACCCGGACGGGCGCGGCGCCGGTGCTGCGGGTGGCGTCGCCGGTGACCTTCCACTGGGCGTGGGCGCCCAGATCGAAGCCGATCGACGCGGTGCGCGGGCTGCCGGCGGCGGCACCGTGGTAGGCGAAGTGGACGGCGGGGTGGAGCTGGAGGGAGCCGGAGGCGTCCAGGCTGGTGCCCTCGGGCAGCGGCACGGGGGCCTTGAGGTCCACCTCCAGGGTGCCGGAGGCGTCGGCCTTCACGCCGTCGAGGCCCGCGCCGACCGTCGCCTTGAGGTCCTTGACCAGCGGGGTCACCGTGATGCCGTGCGGGTCGACGGGGACGCTGCCGTCGGCCTCGGTGCCGCCGAGGAGTTCGGCGAGGGTCGCCGGACGGGTCGCCAGGTCGAGGGTGTTGCCCGCGCCCGGGCGGACGGCGGTGACGGCGACCAGCGCGCCCTGCGGCGCGGCGGCGGTGGGCGGGCTGGCGATCAGCTGGCCGGGCTGGACGGCGGCAGCAGCAACGGCGGCGGGAGACGGGGAGGCCCCAGCCGTGGGGGCCGCACTCGCGGGACCGGTGGGTGTGGGGGCACCGGGGGCCGCGGGGGCCGTCGGGGCCGGACCGCCGACCGCCGTCAGCACCGCCGTGCCGCCCGCCGGGTCGTACCCGGTCAGCTGGAGGCCCTTGGTCGCCGCCGTGACCGCGCCGCCGTCCTTGCCGGGGCTGCCGATCGCGGCCTGCCGGTCGCCGGCGGGTGCGGCGGTGACGGGCACCTGCCCGGCCGGCGGGCGGGTGGTGGCGGGTGCGGCCGCCTTGGCGCGGGGGGTGCCGGCGGCGGGCGCGGCGGCGGCCGGGCTGCTCCCGGCGGTGCTCGCGGTCGCGTCGGCGACGGTGGCGGCGGCCGGGGCCGCGCCGGTCTGGGGGGTGCCGGGGCTGGTCGGCCCGCACGCGGCGGCCCCGGCGAGGATGAGGGTGAGGACGGCGGGGCCTGCGGCCCTGCCTATGGAGCTTTTGAACACGCGGCGTCATGTTACTGACGAGGAATAAGTTTGTCGAAGACAGGCCAAACGGACACCCGTCGCACTCCCCTCGCACCCGCGCCGCACCGCGCCCCGCCCCGCCCCACCCCGCCCCGCCCCCGGCAGCAGCTGGACCGCAGGTCAGCCCAGCCGGGCCGCCGGCAGCGCCGCACCCTCCGGCCGGCCCGCCGTGGCGCCCCCGGCGGTCAGTTCGGCGAGGTACCGGGAGCGCGCCATCGGCTCGGCACCCAGGCTGCGCACGTGCGGCCCGTCCCACTGCGCGTCGAGCAGCCGCCCGCCCGCCGCACCGAACCGCGCGCCGAGGTCGGCGACGGCGACCCGGGCCGCGTCCGGGCGCCGGTGGAACATCGAGTCCAGGCTCAGCACCGACCCGACGGCCACCCCGAACACCCCTCCGATCAGCTCCTCGCCCTCCCACACCTCCCCGCTGTGCGCCGCCCCGAGCCCGTGCAGCCGGGTCAGCACCTCCGCCAACTCGTCGGTGAGCCAGACCGGTTGGCGTCCTTCCGCACAGGCGGCCAGCACCTGGCCGAAGGCCCGGTCCGCGCTCGTCCACCACGCCGACCGATTGCGCAGCCGCCGGGCCAGCCCGCTGCCGAGCCGTACGCCGCCGGGGGCGATCACCGGCCGGGGGTCGGGCGACCACCAGGCCAGCGCGTACGGGTCCTCCCCGCCCGGCAGCAACGCCACTTCGCCCGCGTCGACGGCGTCGCCGTACACCGCCTCGCTGTACGCGCTCGCGTAGACGTCGGCGGCCGGCAGCGGGAACAGCCCGCGCCGGTACGCCTCCAGCAGCTCCCGCGCGCCGAGCGTGCCGCCGAAGGCCACCGGGCCGTCGCCGGGGGCGCGCCGGACGTCGAGGGCGTCCAGGGCGTCGAGGACAGCGGAGACGTCCGGCCCCCCGGGCACGCCGGGGACCTCGGGCACGCCGGGCACCTCGGCCGCACCGTGGCCGCCGCTCACCGCGCCGCCCCCAGGAACCCCTCCCGCTCCAGCCCGGCCAGGTAGTGGTCGATCAACTCCGCTTCGACCGGCGGAAGTTCGACCCCGCTGCCGGCCAGCGCCGCGTCCGCGTTCGCCCGGTCGAACAGCGGGAACGCCGGCCGGAAGTACATCTCGCTGATCGACAGCTCCGATCCGGGCGCGCGGTCCACGAACAGCGGGACGAACGGTGCGATCGGGTGGGTCGGGTTCCCGGCCGCGAACCGGACCAGGCCCCGCACCCAGTCCCCGTACGGCAGTCCGGCGATCCGGTGGCCGCGCGCCCGCAGCCGGTCCGCCAGATCGGCGAGGACGCCCGGCTGCGGGGAGGTGAGGTGGTAGACCTCGCCGTCGGCGGGCGCATGGGCGGCGATGTGGGCGACGGCCCGGGCGAAGCGGTCGGCCGGGACGAAGTCGAGCAGCAGCCGCACGTCCGGGAACGTCCCGCTGTCCGCGAAGTACTTGATCAGCGCGCACAGTTCGGTGCCGGTGTTCATCACCCCGCTCGCCAGGTCCCCGGTGACGTCGTTGGTGCGCAGCACCGTGACCGGCAGCCCGGCCGCCGCCGCGTTGTGCAGCAGTTGCTCGGCCACCCACTTGCTCTCGACGTAGCCGACGCCGATCCGCTCCGGGTGGGCGAGCGGGGTCCGCTCGGTGACCTTGTCGACCCCCGCCGCCCCGAAGCCGGCCAGCACGGCGAGGGTGGAGAGGTAGTGCACGGGCACGCCCCGGTCGTGCCCGGCGAGCCGGACGACCTCCCGGGTGCCGTCGACGTTGGCGGCGCGCAGCTGGTGGTACGGGTAGAGGAAGTTGACCTGCCCGCCCAGGTGGTAGACGGCGTCCAGACTGCCTGCCAGCACGTCGAACTGACGCCTCGTCAGGCCGAGCCGCGGGGCTGCGAGGTCGCCCACCAGCGGAACCACCCGGCGGTCGGCGAGGTCGTGCCGCAGGAAGCGCTGCTGCGTGGCGCGCAGCCGTTCCAGCGCGTGCTCCTCGTCGGGCGCCCGGACCAGGCAGTGGATCCGGGCCCGGGTGGTGGCGAGCAGTGTGTGCAGCAGGTGCGCACCGCAGAAGCCGGTGGCGCCGGTGAGCAGGATCTCGGCGGGTTCCGCGCGGGAGGGCGCGGGGCTCCAGGACTGGCCGACGGGGTCGGTGAACCGGGCCTCCGCGAACCAGTCGACGGGGGCTTCCCCGTCGCCCGGGGCGGCAGCCGGGCCCACGCCGGTGGCAGTAGCGGTGGCAGTAGCGGTCGCGGCGGCGGTGCCGGTGCCGGTACCGGCCGCGTCGGCCGCGCGGGCCTGCCGCAACGCCGCCGCGAAGGCCCTCAGCACGGGCTCGCGCAGCAGTGCCCGGGTGAGCGCCCGCACCCGGCCGACGTCGATGCCGAACACGATCCGGGCCCGGGCCAGCATCTCCATGGCCAGCAGCGAGGTGCCGCCGAGCGCGAAGAAGTCGTCGTCCGGTCCGACGGCCTCGACGCCGAGCACTTCCGCCCAGAGCTGTCCGACCGCCTCCTCCACCGGGTCCCGCACCGCGTCTGCCCGGCCTTCGCCGGCCGCACCGTCCCGGCGGTCCCCGGCGGGGTCGGGCGCCCGGGGTGCGGTCCGTACCGGGGCGTGCGGCAGCCGGCGCCGGTCGATCTTCCCGGCCGCCGTGAGCGGCATCGCCTCCAGCGGGACGAACCCGGCCGGCACCAGGTACTCCGGCAGCCGGTCGGCCAGGAACGCCCGGATGTCCGCGGCGGCGCCGACCGCCCCGGGCGCGAGCGTGTAGTACGCGGTGAGCGCCCGGCTGCCGTCCGCCGCCGCCCCGTCGGCCGCGACCCGCGCCTGCCGGACGTCCGGGTGCGCGGCCAGCACCGCCTCGATCTCCGCTGGGTCCACCCGGTGCCCGCGCACCTTCACCTGGTCGTCGAAGCGGCCGAGGATCTCCAGTTGCCCGTCCGCCCGCCAGCGCCCGGCGTCGCCGGTGCGGTACATCCGCTCGCCGGGCAGCGGCGCGTACGGGTCGGGCAGGAAGGACTCGGCGGTGAGCCCGGGGCTGCGCCAGTAGCCCCGGGCGAGACCGGGCCCGCCGAGGTGGATCTGCCCCTTCTCGCCGGGCCGGACCGGACGCAGCCGCGCGTCCAGCACGTGCACCCGCACTCCGGGCAGCGGGCGGCCGATCGGCACCGGGGCAGCCGGGCCGCCGTCCCCGAGGAGGCCTTCGGTGACCTCGCACAGCAGGGAGGTCACGGCCGCCTCGGTGACCCCGTACGCGTTGAGCAGCCGCACGCCCGGCAGCCGGTCCAGGCAGCGGCGGCAGTCGTCGGCGTGCACGGCGTCCCCGCCGACCACCACCAGCCGCAGCCGCCCGCCCGGGCCGCGCCCGTCGGACGGGGCCGAACCGGCCGGGAGCGGGCCGCGCCCGTCGGACAGGGCCGGACCGGACGGGAGCGGGCCGGACGGGAGCAGGCCGGACGGGAGCAGGTCGAGCACGTGGTGCAGGTAGGCGGGCGTGAAGTCGGCGACGGCCAGGCCCAGTCCGGGCAGCCGGCCGACCAGTTCGGTGGGCGCCCAGGTGCCGCCCCCGGCCCCGCCGCCGCCCAGGACGACCGTCGCGCCCGCGAGCAGCGCGCCGAAGACCTGCTCCAGCGCGGTGTCGGAGCCCAGTGCGGCCAGTTGCAGGACCCGCTCACCGGGTGCGAGCCGGTAGGCGCGGACGATCCGGTCGAGGGTGAACACCAGGGCACGGTGGGTGACCGGGACGCCCTTGGGCCGGCCGGTCGTGCCGGAGGTGTAGATCAGGTACGCCAGGTCGTCGGGGACGGCACCGTCCTCGGGCGGGGCGCCCGGCCCGGGCCGGGTGTCGTCGACCCCCAGCACCGTCACCCCCGGGAACTCGTGACCGTCGGTGACGACCACCCGCGCCCCGCAGTCCTCGACCAGCCGCGCCAGCCGCCGTTGCGGATGCGCCGGGTCCAGCGGCAGGAAGGCCCCGCCCGCCTTGAGCACCCCCAGCCAGGCGGTCACCAGCCCCGCTCCGCGTTCCAGGCAGACCGGCACCACCTGTTCCGGGCCGATGCCGCCCGCCCGCAGTGCGGCGGCCAACCGGTCGCTGCGCAGGTCGAGTTCGCGGTAACTCAGGGTGGCGTCCTCGGCGACGACGGCGGGAGCGTGCGGGTCGTGCGCCGCCCGCGCGCGGAACAGTCCGTGCACCGTGTCGGCGAACCCGGCCGGGGCCCGTCCGGCGGCTCCGACGGCTCCGGCGGCCCCGGCCCCCGGATCTGCGGAGCCCGCCCCCGCGAACCCCAGGGCCACCGGCCGCCACTCCCGCTCCACCCAGGCCCGGCAGTCGGCCGCCGCGGCCGGCCCGTGGACCTGCCGCCACCCTCCCGGCAGCGTCGACTCCCCCGGCCAGAGCGCGTACTGACCGTCGTCGTTGCGGACCACGGCGTGACGCCCGGAATTCACATCCGCGCGTACGCCCCGTGCGCTGTCTGCTGCGTCGTCCACCGGCTTGACCTCGTGCTGTGGCGGCAGAATGCTTGGGAGTGCGACATTTCCGACTATACGCACTCATGGCCCATCGAGAACGTCCGGTCGCACCCCGACCGGACGCCGCACACGTGCGCGGACACGCGCCCCGTCCCCTGCCCACCGCCCCGTCCGGAGACGCCCGGTGACACCCCGGGCACCCGGGCCCCGCCCTCGCCCGAAGTCCCCCGCCCGACCGGCGGGGTGATGTCGCGGAGGAGGTAGCCTCGTTGACACGCCGGCGACAACGCCTGATGGCCGGTTACCTGCTCTGGATGGTGCTGTTCACCGGCATCTACTACGCCAACCCGGGCCAGCGGATCATCTGGTGGACGGGCATCGGCCTCGGTGGCGTCGCCGCCATCGTGCTCGGCGTCCGCCTCAACCGCCCCGCGCACGCACGGTTCTGGTACGTGCTGGCGCTCGCCAACCTGAGCTTCACCACGGGCGAGGTGGTGCAGGCCGTCCAACTGGACATCCTGCACCTGGCCAACCCCTTCCCCTCCGTCGCGGACGGCTTCTACCTCGCCGAGTACGTGCTGTACGCGGTCGGCGTGCTCGGCTTCATCCGCTGGCGCACGGCCCGTCAGGACCGTGCCGGCCTGCTCGACGCACTGATCCCCACCATCGGGCTGGCCCTGCTCGCCTGGATCTACCTGATCGTCCCGTACACCCGCAGCCCCGACCTCACCTGGTTCCAGCGGGCCGTCTCGATCGCCTACCCGCTCGGTGACATCGTCGTCCTCGCCCTGCTGCTGCGCCTGCTGACCCCGCGCGGCGGCAACTCCCGCGCCCTGCAACTGCTCGCCGTCGGCACCCTCGGCCTCCTCGTCTCCGACGTGCTGTACGGGCTGATCCAGCTGCACGGCACCTGGCGCATCGGCACCCCCGTCGAACTCGGCTGGGCCGCCTTCTACGCCGCCTGGGGCGCCGCCGCGCTGCACCCATCGATGGTCGAACTCACCAGGCCCGTCCCCAGCCAGCAACCGGACCTGAGCACCGCCCGGCTCGTCCTGCTCACCCTCGCCTCGCTGATCGCCCCCGCGATCCTGATCATCGAGTCGCTGGCCGGGAACACCGACAACGCCGGCGTGATCGGCGCCTTCTCCGCACTCCTCTACCTCCTCGTCCTGGCCCGCCTGGCGGTGGTCGCGTCCGCCCGCAGGGAGGCCATCGCGCGCGAACGGGCGCTGCGCGAGGCGGGCGCCCGGCTGACCGCGGCCGTCACCGTGGAGGAGGTCGCCGACGCCGTCCAGTCCGCCGCCTCCACGCTGATGCCCGCCGAACCCGGGCACGTCGCCCTGCTCGCCGTCGCCGAAGCGGGCGTCCTGCACGTGCGGCACGCCGAACACGGCGCCACCAAGCACCTGCTGGGCTCCGACCCCGGCTCCGACCAGGTCCTGGCCCTCACCGCGTACCGCGAGACCCGCCTGCTGCCGGTGGGATCCGTCGAACTGCCCGCCCGCGAACTGACCGGGCGGCTCGACGGCATGCCGTACGCCCTGCTCAGCCCGCTCACCCTCGCCGAACGCCCCTCCGGCGACCCGCTGATCGGCGCGCTCATCGTCACCGGCACCGAACAGGAGCTGGCCGCCCTCTGGAGCTCGCTGGAGATCCTCGCCGCACAGGCGGCCCTGGCCGTCGAACGGGTCGTGCTGAGCCAGGAGGTCACCCGCCGCAACAGCGAGCTGTACTTCCGCGCGCTGGTGCAGAACACCAGCGACGTCATCCTGATCCTCGACGCCGACGACGGCGTGCGCTACGCCTCCCCGTCCGCCGAGGCCGTGCTCGGGCACGCCGCGCTGGAGGGCACGCTGGTGACCGACCTCGTCCCGCCCGAGGACAGCCGGGAGGTCGGCAGGGCGCTCGCCCGGATGCGCGGCGCGACCGCCCCGCCCCGGGGCGGGCAGCGGGGCGGGGCCCAGCGGAACGGGGCGCAGCAGGGCAGGGCGCAGCGGGACCACGGGCCGGGTGGCGGACCGGACGACAGGCCGGACGACGGGCCGCGCGAGCCGTCCCGGTCCCGTGCGCGACCGCGCGAACAGCCCCGCGAGCAGCACCGCGAGCAGCCCCGGGAGCACTGGCGGCTGCTGCGCCAGGACCGCACCCCGATCGAGGCGGAGGTCCGCTTCGACGACCTGCGCGCGGACCCGACCGTCGGCGCCCTGGTGCTCACCCTGCGCGACGTCACCGCGCAGCGCCAGATGGAGCGCGAGCTGACCCATCGGGCCTTCCACGACTCGCTGACCGGCCTGGCCAACCGGGTGCTGTTCCAGGACCGGGTCGGGCACGCGCTGTCACGCGGCGAGCGCAGCGGATCCGTCACCGGGGTGCTCTTCATCGACCTGGACGACTTCAAGGTGGTCAACGACACGCAGGGGCACGCGGTCGGCGACGAACTGCTGATCGCCGTCTCGCTGCGGATCTCCACCGCGCTGCGCGCCTCGGACACCGCCGCCCGGCTCGGCGGCGACGAGTTCGCGGTGCTGGTCGAGGACGCCACCCGGCCCGCGGACGTGGACACCATCGCGGCCGGTGTGCTGGCGGTGTTCGCCGAACCGTTCAAGCTCAAGGCGGGCGCGGTCCGGGTGACCGCCAGCATCGGCGTGGCGACCACCGAGGACAGTGTGGACGCGACCGAACTGCTCACCCACGCCGACCTCGCGCTGTACTCGGCCAAGGCGGCCGGGCGCCGCCAGTGGTGCCACTACCGGCCGGCCCTCCAGGCCGGGCTGGTGGAACGGCACGAGCTGAACGAGCACCTCGATTCGGCGATCGCGGAGTCGGCGTTCCAGCTGTACTACCAACCGATCGTCGACCTGCGCAACGGTGACCTGGTCGCCTTCGAGGCGCTGGTCCGCTGGCCGCACGACCGGCGCGGCATGGTCCTGCCCGACGAGTTCATCGCGCTCGCCGAGGAGAGCGGCCAGATCGTCCCGCTCGGCGCCTGGGTCCTGGAACGCGCGGCCCAGGAAGCGGCCGCCTGGCACGCCGCCAGCTCCACCGTCCGGGCCGCCGCCGGGCGCCCGCCGCTGCGGGTCAACGTCAACGTCTCCGCCCGCCAGTTCCGCGACGCCGGCTTCGTCGACGTCGTCCGCCACGCCATCGCCACGTCCGGCATCGACCCGCGCACCCTCGTCCTGGAACTCACCGAGTCCGTGCTGATGCGCCGCGACGACCGCATCCACGCCGACATGGCCACCCTCTCCGGCCTCGGCGTCGGCATCGCCATCGACGACTTCGGCACCGGCTACTCCTCGCTCTCCTACCTCCGGGAGTTCCCGATCTCCCTGCTCAAGATCGACAAGTCCTTCATCGACGGCCTCGGCCACTCCTCCCAGCAGTACGCCCTGGTCGAAGGCATCACCCGCATCGCCGACACCCTCGGCGTCCAGGTCATCGCCGAGGGCATCGAGCACACCGAGCAGCGCGACCTCCTCGCCGCCATGGGCTGCCCGCTCGGCCAGGGCTACCTCTTCGCCCACCCCATGGACTCCCCGCACGCCCGCACCCTGGTCCGCAACACCACCTACGAACCGGCGTGAGTCGGGCCGGCGGTGCGGGAGGCACGGGGTCGGGATCGGGACGCGCGGGGCCGGGTCGGGGAGCCGCGGGGTCGGCAGGCACGGGGTCGGGAGGGGTCGGGAGGCGCCGGGAGGGGGCGGGGCGGGGGCCGGCTACCAGTCCGCGTGGAGCGCCTTCGAGAGCACCGTCAGCAGCGAGAGGGTCGGCATCGCGTGGCCCGCCTCGATGGTGCGCAGGTGGGCCTCGGGGAGGCCGGAGCGGGCGGCGAGGTCGGAGACCGTGAGGCCGAGGGCGGTGCGGCGGGCGCGGACGGCGCGGGCCAGGGCGTCGGCGGGGTCGCCGTCGGGGTGGGCCGGGAAGTCCTCGATCAGGGGGCGCGCGTGGTCCACCGGAGTCTCCTCATCGTCCTGTGAGGGCGCACAGTTTGACACGCCGTCACGGGCGGGCGGGGCCAAGCGGCGGTCAAGCTTTCTTGACCGCCGCTTGGGACTCCGGGACGGCTCAGGGATTCGCGCGGATGAGGTCCAGCAGACCCGGGAAGCGCTTGTCGAGGTCCTCGTGGCGAAGGGTGGCGGCGCGGCTGTTGCCGCGGTCGACCTGACGGACCAGGCCCGCCTCGCGCAGGACGCGGAAGTGGTGCGTGATCGTGGACTTGGAGACCGGGAGATTGAAGGAGGCACAGGTGCGTGCCGCCCCCTCGGCTTCGCTCAGCAGGGCGGAGACCACCCCGTAGCGCAGCGGATCGGCGAGTGCGTTCAGGACCGTCCGCAGGTCCATCTCCTCGGTCGAGGGGTGGCCTTCCGGGTCGGGCATCGGATCCTCCATCCACAGGCATCCTCAGGTATGGGTTGCATCGTACCTCGCCGCATGGCACCGTAAGGTTCGAAAAATTCCTTACCTGGCCGTTCCCGGCCGGGCCGAGCCTGGAGTTGTGCCCCATGAGTACGCAGACCACGTCGTCTGCCACGCCTCCGGTGGTGACGGAGGGGCAGCAGCCCGGCCGTTCGCTGACCCTGGCCGCGGTTCTCCTCGCTGTGTTCGTCGTGCCCATGTCCATCTCCGGCACGGCGGTCGCCCTCCCCGACATCGGCACCAGCACCCACGCCGACCTGGCCCCGCTCCAGTGGGTGGTGAACGCCTTCAACGTCGCGTTCGCCTGCTTCACCCTGGTCTGGGGCTCGGTCGCCGACGTCATCGGCCGGGTCAAGGCCTTCGCCGCCGGTGTCGCCGTCTACGCCGTCGCCTCGCTCGCCAGCGCCGTCGCCACGAACGTGATCTGGCTGGACACCGCCCGCGCCCTCACCGGCATCGGCGGCGCCGCGATCTTCTCCTGCGGTGCGGCGATCCTCTCCACCGTCTTCGACGGACCCGCCCGCGCCAAGGCCTTCGCGCTGTTCGGCACCATCGCCGGCATCGGCGTCGCCATCGGCCCGTCCCTGGCCGGCGTGCTGGTCCAGGGCCTCGGCTGGCGCTGGGTGTTCGCCGTGCACGCCGTCGCCCTCGCGGTGGTCCTGCTCGCCGTGCCCGCGATCTCCCGCGCCATGCCCTCCGACGCCGGCAGTGGCGGGCGGATCGACGTCCCCGGCAGCGCGCTGTTCGTCGTCGCCATGGTGCTGCTCACCACCGCCATCGTCCAGGGCTCGCAGTGGGGTTGGGGCAGCTTCGGCGTGATCGGCCTGTTCGTCGGCGCGGTCGTCGTCCTGGCCGTGTTCGCGGCCGTCGAGAACCGCAGCCCCCACCCCATGCTCGACCTGAGCGTGCTGCGCAACCGCCGCTTCGTCGGCCTGTGCCTGGTCCCGGTGGCCGCCTCCTTCGGCTTCGTCACCATGCTCACCTACCTGCCGAGCTACCTGACCTCCGTCACCGGCCGTGACACCGGCGCGGCCGGCGTACTGATGCTGCTGCTCACCGCCCCGGTACTGGTCTTCCCGATGCTCGCGGCCAAGCTGGTCACCCGCGGCGTCTCCGCGCTCACCCTGATCTACCTCAGCCTGGGCTGCCTCATCGTCGGCGACATCGCCCTCATGCTGCTCTCCCCCTCCGTCACCGTCCTGGCGCTCGCGGCACCGATGCTGATCACCGGCGCGGGCATGGGCCTGTCGGCCGGCCTGGTCGACGGCCAGGCCCTGGAACTGGTCGACCCCGCCAAGGCGGGCATGGCGGCCGGCTTCCTGAACACCCTGCGACTGGGCAGCGAGGCCGTCGCCGTCGCCGTGTACGGCTCCGCGCTGGCCACCATGGTCGGCGGCCGCGTCACCGACGGCATCGGTGCGCACGACGGCGCCTCGCAGGCCGACAAGGTCGCCGAGCGGGCGGCCGGCGGCGACCTCGCCGGTGCGGCCGACCTGTCCGGGGCCACCGACCACAAGGGCTTCGTCGACTTCCTGGCCAACGCCTACGACTCCGCCTTCCACTCCGTCCTGTGGGGCCTCGCGGCCGTCGGTGCGGTGCTGTTCGTGGTGATCGCGGCCCTGCTGCGCGGCGGCGGGCAGAAGGCCCAGGCCTGATCCGCCCACTGCCCCTCCGGCAAGAGCCACGGCCGTGAGGCCGTTCCGAGACGCGGGAGGGCGGCTACCCCCGGGCCGCCCTCCCGCACTGCTCACCCCGCACCACCCTCCGGAGACCGGGCCCGGCGCCGACACCCCGAACGGCGCCGGGCCCACACCCATGCTCCGGAGGGGGACATGAGCGGGGCTCATGCGCGCCGGGCATGAGAGTCGCTCATGGCGCTCGCCCATGAGAGTCACTCATGTCCCCGGCCCATGAGCCGCGCTCATGCCACTTGCTCATGAGACCCGCTCATGGCGCACGTCCATGAGAGACGCTCATGTCCCCGCCTCCATGAGTCCCGCTCATACCGCCCTGCCATGAGCCGCACTCATCCCGTCCGCCCATGAGCCCGGCTCACGCCCGCACACCCATGAGCCCCGCTCATGCCACCGCCATGAGCGCCCGCCCATGAACCCCTCTCACGCACCCGCGCACCCCATCCGAAAGGACCCCCCGCACCATGGATCCCGCCACCACCGCCCGAGCCCAAGTCGTCGTCGTCGGGGGCGGCCCCGTGGGCATGCTCGTCGCGGCCGAGCTGGGCCACCACGGCATCTCCACCATCGTCCTGGAGGCCAATCCGGAGACCGTCGACCAGCCCAAGGCCGGCACCCTCCACGCCCGTACGGTGCAGTGCCTGGCCCGCCGCGGCCACCTGCGCGCGCAACCGGCCGCCGCCGACGGCCTGTCCCGTCAGAACGCCGACGCCTTCCACTTCGCGGGACTGCCCGGCCTGGTCATCACCGCACCCGGTACCGAGCCCGCCCCCATCTACGGCCGCTCCCAGGCCGACCTGGAACGGGACTTCGAGGGCCGGGCCCGCGCCCGCGGCGCCACGGTCCTGCGCGGCCACACCGTCACGGACCTCGTCCAGGGCCCGGACACCGTCGAGGTCACCGCCGAGGGCCCGGACGGCGTCCGGCAGTTCACCGCCGAGTACGTCGTCGGCGCGGACGGCGCCCGCAGCACCGTTCGCGACCTCCTCGGCTTCGCCTCGGAGACCCACCCCGCGACCGTCTCCGCTCTGCTCGGCCTGGTCCGCCTCACCGACCCCTACCGGGTGCCCTCCGGCTGGAACCGCACCCCGCGCGGCTGGACCATCGCGGGCGTCAACCCGTACGGGCACAGCCGCTTCTTCACCATCGACTTCCGCGGCCCGCACCGCGACCGCCACGCCCCGCTCACCCTGGGCGAGCTGCGCGACGAGGCCGAACGCGTCCTCGGCCACCCGGTGCCGATGACCGACCCGGTGTTCTTCTCCAAGTTCAACGACTTCTCCCGCGTGGTGTGCGACTACCGCAAGGGCCGGGTCTTCCTGGCCGGCGACGCCGCGCACGTGCACTTCCCGGTCGGCGGCCAGGGCCTCAACCTCGGTCTCCAGGACGCGCTCAACCTCACCTGGAAGCTCGCCCACACCCTGACCGGCACCGCGGGCAAGGACATGCTGGACACCTACACCGCCGAGCGCCGCCCGGTCGCCCGCCGGGTGGTCGACAACACCCGGGCCCAGCTCGCCCTGATGCGGCCCGATCCGGGTCTGGACCCGCTGCGCGACCTGGTCTCCGAACTGCTCGGCGTGGAGGGCGCGAACGCCCACCTCGGCAACATGATCAGCGCCCAGGACACCGTCTACCCGGCGCGCACCTCGGACGGCTCGCCCTGGGAGGGGCACTTCCTGCCCAACCTCCCCCTCACCACCGCGGACGGCCCGACCGACGTCATCCGTCTGCTGCTGGACGGCCGCCCGGTGCTGCTCCTGCTGGGCGCCGACGAGGAGGCCCACCGCAAGCAGGCCGAGGGCTGGTCGCACCTGCTGCGCATCGTCCGGGCCGACGGCCTGCGCACGCTCCCCTGGGACGCCGTCCTGGTCCGCCCGGACGGCTACGTCGCCTGGGCGTCGGACGGCGGCCCGCTGGCGGGGACGCTGCGCGAGTGGTTCGGCGAGCCGTAGCGTCCGGACGGGCATGCGCCAAACGGCGGGGAGGGAAAGCCGAACCGCGCCGGGGGCCAGGCCGCACCGGACCGTT